>DAOVRD010000275.1 GCA_030628375.1 Planctomycetota bacterium | reverse complement strand
CGGGCCGCGCAGGCATTCTCCCGTCTTGACCCCGACTATGCCGCCTACTGCGCACAAGCTGCGGCCCGGTGCTGGCACGGCTGGGCCGAAGGGCAACCCGGGGCGGGGGAGCCTGCAGGCTTCCGAGCGGCTCGGCAGGACACGTCCCCCGATGCCCTTGAAACCGTCACGCTTTCCTGGGCCTGCCTTGCGGCGCTGGAAGTGAGCCGCATGGGCGCCTGGGACAGCGCTGGGGGCAAGGCGCAGCATTTCGCGCAGGAACTGATGCGAAGACAAAGCCAGGAGTACGAGCATGGGCAGAGGGAGATCCGAGGGTTCTTCTATGCCGACGCGGAGCGTTCACTGCCGCTGAAGGATCACTGCACCTCGGCGCTGCCGATCGTTGCCCTCGCCCGACTGCTGGAGACCTGTCCGGAGGCCGATGACGCCGGGCAGTGGCGCGATGCCCTCAGGCTCTACGTGGAAGAATACGCCCTGCCCGTGTCCTCTCGGACGCCCTTCGGCATCGTGCCATACGGCCTCTATGTGAACCCGCCGGTCGGCAGCGCGCAGGCGAGGCCGCTGGCGGGCGGGCTGTCCTACCGGTACTTCAGGTGGCGGGAGGCGCCCAACGCGGAGGAGGCCGCGCAGCTCAAAGAGACGCTCGAACACGGAGGGACGTCCCACCTGCTGTGCCAGGCGGTGGGCCTGGCCCTGACGGCTCGGGTGCTGGAGGAGCCCCGTGCTCGCCAACTGGCCTACAAGCAGTTGGAATGGGTAATGGGGGCGAATCCCTACGCGGCCTGCCTGATGACGGGCGGCGGCATGAACAGCCCCTGCCCCTATTCGCGGGCAGTGGGTCCGATTGTGGGCGGCATCATGAACGGCTTCATCGGCGGCGAGGCGGACGAGCCGTTCCTGGACATGAAGTGGGTGAGCGCGTGGAATACCACCGAATACTGGCTGCCGCACAACGGCCACTACCTCTGGGCCCTGGCGATCCTGGAGCAAGACCAGGGCTTGACGGTTTGAACCGGCAGCCCGGAGGTGTGCCGATCACACGGCGAGATGGAGGTGCGAAGTGCCAACCAAACGGACGTTGTTAGCGGCCCTTGCTGTTTTCGTGCTGATGCTGTCCTGCCTGGCCGCCTTGAGCGCGGCCCGGGCGCCGACGTCGTCTCTCGAAGAGGCCGACCGGTTGTTCGAGCTGAAGCAATATGCGGAGGCGGCCGAGGCCTACCGGGGCCTGGTGGATGCACACCACGAGGAGTGGCGCCGCGCCGCCGAACGTCTGATCATGTGCAAGCTCCGCCTGCAGCTTTACGACGGGGCCGTCGAGGCCGCAGAGGACTACGTGGCGCGCACGGGCGACACGCCCTATGAGGCCCGGGCCGAAAGGCTGACGGCCCATCTCTACATGCTGCTGCCGCACTGGGGAACGCGCTCCGGCGGCGAGTTCTACCGCGGCGAGCATCGCCAGGGCATACGCCTCCAGAGCTGGCAGTACGACAAGAAGCACGCCGTCGCCCACATGGAGCGGGCGCGCGAGCTGTACGCCAATTGCGACGCCGGCCGCGCTGCGCTGGCCGCACTGCCGGCCGACGAGCAAGACAACTGGCACAACGAGCGCGTCGAGTGCATCTTCGACCTGGCCAATCTGGTTTCGCGGTTCACTATCTACGAGGACGAACCGCATTTCTGGCACCGATGGTGGGGCGAGAGAGATGACTTCCTCGCCCGGACGGCGGGCGAAGAGGATTTCGACGAGGGTTACAGCCACTGGGAGATGCAGCGCAAGCGGCCCATCGGCCTCCGGCTCGCACCGGACGGGGAGCCGCTCTTCCCCCAGGAACCGCCCGCCTACGCGGCCGACCTGGCCGACGACCAGAAGATACTCTATCTGCTGGCCGAAGCCCGCCGGCTGGATGAAACACCGAAGCGCCGCCACACGGCCCTCAGCCTGTACCGCCAGGCAATGCTGGCCCGCAAGCGCTTCGGCATGGACAGGCTGAACAGCTACGCAAGCCTGTATCACGACGGCCAGCGAATGCCCCTGCAGGAGGAACTGGAAACGCACAATCCCTGGGAACTGCGTGACAGCGAAGCCCTCGTGCTTGCGGGCGGACGGATCAGGCGCGTGGAGCTGCCCGAGCAGTTCGACGTGCTCGGCCTGCTGCGCAGGGCGACCGGGGAACATGCGGAGAGCGGAACCGCCGATCAGGCGCGTTACGCGGCCGGACTCTACTACCAGAGCCGGCAGCAGTATCGAAAGGCGCTGGACGAGTACGCGGCGCTCCGCGAGATCTTCGCCGACAGCAATTGGTCCGCACACGCCGTCAAGCAGATGAACCTGATAAGAGAGCCGCAGGTGGCCATCTCACAGGCAGGCGTCCAGCTTTCGGGGCAGCCGGCGGCACTTCAGATCAGCTACCGCAACGTTGACAAGCTCTGGTTCGTGGCGCGGGAACTGGACCTGGAGGGCCTGTTCGAAGAACTGTCGGCGAAAGTCCAGGAAGGTGGAGACGATGCCGCTCGGTACTTCCGTATGCTGACCAACTGGTCCCAGAGCTACGTCTGGCTTCACGATGATCGCTGGGGAGCCGAGCTTGCGGCAAGATACGTGGGGGCAGAGACCGCCCGCTGGTCGGACCCGGTGCCGGACGACGGCACGCACCGCTACGCGAACGCGACGATTCAGACGCCTCTGAAGGAAGGCGGCGCGTACCTCATCTATGCGTTCACGGCACCGGCGCCCGCGCTTGACGTGATTGACAAGGACCGCACGTCCAGCGGTCCCGGCGCGAGCCGGGCCGTCGTCGTGCTGAGCGATCTGGCCCTCGTCGAGAAGAGGACCGACGAAGGTCACCTCTGCTTCGTCGCGGACGCTGCCAGTGGAGCGCCCGTCCCGGGTGCCCAGGTCAGCGCACTGGAGTTCTGGCGCACCTACGACCGCAGGGCCCGCAAAACGCAGTATCACTCCCAGAAAGCCGACCTCCGGACGGATGCGAACGGCATGGTTACGTTCAAGTCCACGCGCGACCGTCCAGGCGAGACGCATTGCCTTGTCACGGCGCCCGGCGGCCGACTTGCCTGGAGCCGGATGCGCTACTGGCGCTACCGGCCGTCCGGCATGCGGGAGGGGCTCTTCGCGTATGTCATCACGGATCGTCCGGTCTACCGGCCGGAGCAGACGGTTCGCTTCAAGGTGTGGGTCAGACGGATGCGCGAAGGGATACTGCAAAACGTTGCTCACGAGGAGTTCAAGCTCACGGTTTACGACCCGCGCGGCAACGAAATGTACGCCCTGACTGAACGCACCGACGACTACGGGGGCCTGGACGGGCAATTCGTGTTGGCAGAGGAGCCGCCATTGGGCGTTTACCGGCTGCAGGTGGCGGGACAGGTCTACGTGGGCGGCCAGAACTTCCGCGTCGAGGAATACAAGAAGCCCGAGTTCGAGGTCACCGTCGAGCCGGACACACGTCACGCCCGCCTGGGCGAGAAGCTCAGCGCCGTCATCCGGGCCACCTACTACTTCGGCGCGCCGGTCACCGAAGCCACGGTCAAGTATCGCGTATTTCGCGAGGAGTACACGCACAGCTACTACTTCCCGGGCGAGTGGGACTGGCTCTACGGGCCGGGCTACGGTTATGCCTGGTATGAGTACGAGTGGTTCCCGTGGTGGCGGAGCGTGCGCAGTTGTTGGGCTCCCCCGCCCTGGTGGTGGGGTTACGCGCCGCGCAGCCGCGTCCGCGAGCTGGTCAAGGAAGGAGAAAGCCCCATCGGCCAGGACGGCACGTTGAAGGTGGAGATCGACACCGCGCTCGCCCTACGCGACCATCCCGATCGGGACCATCGCTACGTCATTCAGGCGGAGGTCAGGGACGCCAGTCGCCGCGTCATCAGCGGCGAGGGCGACGTCAAGGTGACACGGCAGGCCTTCTACGCCATGGTGCGGAGCGGCCGCGGGTACTACCGCCCCGGCGAGGAGTTGGAGGTGGTCGTCCGCTGTGTCACGCCGGATGACCGACCGGTCGAGACCGAGGGAGTGGTCACTGTTTCAAGCGTCGTCTTTGGCGGGCCCGACAACGCCCGAATCGAAGAGACCGAGCTGAAGCGCTGGACGGCCCGCACGGACGGAGCAGGCGTCCTGACGTTCCGGCTGCGGCACGAGAAGAGCGATCTGCTCAAGATAAGGTTCGCAGCGCCCGACGCGTGGGGCGGGACGGTCGAGGGCTACGGGCTTGTCTGGGTCTGCGGCCGCGACTTCGACGGCAAGCTCTACCGCTTCAACGACCTGGAGTTGATCACTGACAAGCGGTCCTACCAGCCCGGCGAGACCTGCCACCTCATGATCAACACGCGCAAAGCGAACAGCTATGTCCTGTTCGCCGACGAAGTGGACAACAACGCCCTGCTCAGCTACCGGCTGCTTCACCTTACTGCGGGACACACCATCGTCGACATCCCCATAGAAGAGAACGACAAGCCGAACTTCTTCGTCGAAGCGACCACTGTCTCGGATCTGCGCGTTCACCAGCAAGCCGAGCGCATTTGCGTGCCACCGGAAGACCGCGTGGTGAAGGTTTCCGTCGAGACGGACAAGGCGGAGTATCGGCCGGGCGAGCAGGCAACGGTGCAGGTGAGCGCCCTAACGCCCGGGGGCGAGCCGGCCGAGGTGCAGGTAACGCTCAGCGCCTTCGACAAGTCCGTCCTCTACATTCAGGACGAGTACACGCCGCCCATAGCCAAGTTCTTCCACGGCCGCGTGCGTCAGCATCACCCCCGGATGACAACCAACCTGCTCGACTACTTCGCCGTCTGGGGGGCCGTGAACCGGCCCTATCAGCAGCTTCATCCCGTCCCTCCGGGTTGGCACGGCACGTGGGGCGTTTCGGTCAAGGATTGGGCCTCCATCTCCGACAAGGAGTTCGAGGAATGCAAGGGGGGCGGACCGGCACGCATGCGGGGCCGGCGGCTCGGCGGCGGGCCAATGGAGGCCTTCTCGGCCAACGCTGTGGCTGCCCCGGCGATGGCCGGTGAGGGTGCGGTAGCCAAGCTCGCCGAAGCCCCCGGCGGCCTGCCCGCTCTGGGCGGAGGCGAAGCGCCTGCATTCGCCCCGGCCGAGGTCCGGAAGGAGTTCGCCGATACGGCGCTTTGGCTCCCGACCCTGACAACCGGGCGGGACGGCAAGGCCGCCGCGACGTTCACTATGCCGGAGAACCTGACCACGTGGAAACTCAATGCCTGGGCTATGAGCACGGAGACGCGCGTGGGCCAGGCCTCCAGTGAAGCCGTGACGACGAAGAACCTGCTGGTGCGACTGCAGGCGCCTCGTTTCTTCATGGAGTACGACGAGGTGGTCCTCAGCGCCAACGTGCACAACTACCTGGGCGCGGAGAAGAAGGTGCGCGTCAGCCTCGAAGTCCCGGCCGAGCACCTGGCCCTGATGCAGGGCTACCCGGCCGTGCAAGAGGTGGAGGTGCCCCCGGACGGCGAGCGGCGCGTTGACTGGCGGGTGACAGTGCTCAAGGAAGGCGAGGCGGT
>DAOVRD010000074.1 GCA_030628375.1 Planctomycetota bacterium | reverse complement strand
TATACCTTCTCAGCGGCCTTGTGCCACGTGAAGTGCCGGGCCCTTCCTTGCCCCGCAACTGCCAGGGACCGCCGGAGTCCTCCGTCCCCTGCCAGGCGACAGATGCCGGCCGCAATATCGCACGGCGAACGTGGATCAACAAAGACAGCCCCTTCCCCGGCCACCTCGCGGAACACACCGATGTCCGATGCAACCACAGGCGTGCCGCACACCATCGCCTCAAGAACGGGCAACCCGAATCCCTCGTGGACCGAGGGAAGAACCAGCGCGTCCGCCGCGGCGTACATCGCGGGGAGGTCCGCGGCCGGCACCTCTCCGACTTCCACGATCCGGTCGGCGACGCCGCAACCCGTCGCAAGATCACGCTGGGAGTCATCAAACCGGTGGCCGGCCTTGACAAGAACACAGTCCAGGCCGTTATCCAGAACTGCCAGGGCGAGGGCCTTGACCAGGTTCTCGATGTTCTTATAGAAGCCCACGTGTCCCACGTGTATCAGCGTGAAACGGTCGTCTGCCCGCCAGGCCGCCCGGAACCTGCGGACCGCCTCTTCCCTCGGATGGAAGAAGGCTTCGTCCACCCCGTTGTGCACCACCGTCATGCGTTCAGGGGAGACCGCCAGGAACTCAGCACAATCCCGGGCAGTCCCTTCCGAGACGGCGATCACGTGAGCCGCCCGCCGAATGGCCGCCGCGTTGTACTGCCTCAGCAGTGCGTGAACGCCCGACCTTACGCCCATGCCGCGGGCCGGTTTTGGCTGTCTGTATCGCATCAGATCGTGCACCGTGACCACACAGCGCTCCGGCCGCACACTGAACAGCAGGTGTGCATACGCCGAATCAATGATGTGACAGATGCCGTCCGCATGCCGGCCAGCCGCCGCCTGGTACTTCAAGTACTGGTAGTAGTACCTGGAAAGCCCCCGGCGCCGCGCCCACGCGTGCCACGTGCGCTCCGCCTGCCCGTCCCCGATCGGATGAACTGCAGCTATCCGGTCGCGATCCGACGCAACCGACCGCAGGGAGCGGATCAGGTTGTTCCCCACCACGAACATGCTTCGGCGGTAGGGGTCGGGGAGCGGAAAGAAGATGCGCACATTCATCGTGTGTTGCCCGTGCCGGGTGGGGGTTCTCCGCAGCTCAGCGAGCCGCCTTTCGTTCTCCTCCCATGCCTTGCAGCTTTCGAAAGAGGCTCTTGGCGGCGTCCAGTGCTTCCCGGGGCCGCGCGAGCTTCGGCAGGTTCCTCAGAAAGAACCTGGGGCGGAGGTAGAACCTCCGGTTCGCTTCGCTCAGCAGGGCCTCCAGCGTCTCCTTGGTCAGATGCGGATACGAAATAATGGACTCCTTTCCGACATCCACGGGCACGTAGTCCCCCGTGGTAATCCAGCCCTCCCTCCTGGCGATGTCGTAGAAGTCAGTCCCGGGGAACGGATTGCAGACCGAGAACATCACGGCGTCCGGATCCAGCTCCTCCACGTGTTCAAGCGTGGCGCGGATGGACTCCTCAGTCTCGCACGGTGCAGAACCCAGGATGATGTTCAGCTTGGGCGACACACCGTAGCGCCGGAGGAGATGCACCGCCTCGGTCACCCTCCGGACATCCATTTGCTTACGCGTCCAGCGAAGGACTTCCTCATCGAAAGACTCCACGCCGATGTCCACGTACCTGCACCCAGACTCGCCCATCGCACGCACGATCTCTTCGTTCAGATGGTCGGCGCGGCTGAGGCAGCCCCAGGCGATGCCCGTCCCCTTGATCCCTTCGCAGATCTCAACGGTCCGCCGCGTACCCCAGGTGAAGTTGTCATCAATGATGGCAACCGAACGGTAACCCTGATCCGCAAGGAGCTGGAATTCGGCGACGACGTTCTCCGGTGAACGCATGCGGACAGGCGGTTTCTTGCCCCGGGCCCGCTTGTAGTCAATCTCCCTGGCAAAGCTGAGCGAATTCGGCACGCAGTAGATGCAGTTGTATGAGCACCCACGGGAGGTCAAGACGGCCGTGAACGGCCGCACGGCCAGTTTCGGGTTGTAGTAGCTGTTGCGCCTGACCAGATGGCGCGACGGGAACGGCAGCTCGTCAAGCTCCTCGATCGGCAGGCGCACAGGAGCATGGCGCACAGAGCCGTCCGCACGGCAGCTCACCCCCGGGACCTCGCTCGGCGGGTCGCCGCGGGCAATCGCCCGCAGGAGGTCGCGCAGTGCATACTCCGGCTCTCCGCGGACAACGTAGCACCGTTCGTCAAACAGAAAACCGTCGGGCTTGTCGGTCGCGGACGGTCCCATGTAAACGATCACAAGAGATGGCAGAACCGCCAGCAGCTTCTCACCCCACTGAAGATCAACCTCTTTGGACAGATTCACGGAGTAGATGACGATCACTCCCGGCGCGTGCTGCCGCATGTGCGAGAGCGTGGTCGTCTCGTCCCAGCGATTCAGAACCGCGTCGGCGTAGAGCACCGAATGGCCGTCTCGTTCCAGCACGGCCGCGGCCGTCAGGCAGAAGATGGGCGGCATGGGATACCGCCGGTAGGCGCACCCGAAGACACGCTCCGGGACATCCCCTTCAGCAGGCGGCACCAGGAATTGGACTTTCATGTGGTACTGTACCTCGGATGAAGGCCGAGGGTTCGGTGGTGTTTCCACCAGAATTTCAGCCCGCTCTTGAGGTGTTCCAGAGCAAGGAGGTTGAGACCAAAGCTCGGCCGGTTCTCGAAGTGCACGACCCGGGCGGACGGGCAATAGTACACCTGCCAGCCCCCCAGCCACATACGGTAGGAGTAGTCCACATCTTCGAAGCCATAGGTGTAATCCTCGTCCAGAAGGCCCACCTGGAGCATTGCTTCGGGCCTGATGACCGTGAAGCCTCCTCCGACCCAGTCCACAGGGCGTTCCGACTGATGATCCCAGTCCGCCATCAGGTGAGCCCGTTCGATGTCACTGTCCGGCCACACCCTCCCCAAAGGCGTTCGCCGCATCAGTATCACAGGAAGGCTATAGAAAGTGCGGCACGAGTGCTGTATGGAGCCGTCGCGGCGCAGCAACTGCCCGCCGGCGCATCCTACTTCAGGGTGTCGGTCCATGAAACCGACAGCTTCGGCCAGCATATCCTCGTGCACGATGCAGTCCACGTCGAGGGTGAGGACGTAGCGCCCCTGCGCGGCACGCATGGCCATGTTGCGGTAGGAGGCGATATGGAACGGTTCCGTCGAGTCCAGCCATTTGAGCCGCGGGCAGAGGGCCCTCGCCTGGGCGGCGGCGCTGCCACCGTTCATCTTGTTCGCCACCACGATCTCGTAGTCCCCCTCCGGCCTGGACGTGAGAACGGACCGGATGCAGTCCAGCAACATCCCGTCGTATCCGTAGTTGATGAGACAAACGGAGATAGGGCAGCCGTTGGCATTGGACGTTCCTGACCTCATTGAACACTCCTTCGCGTTTGCCCCCTCCCGAAGGCATTGGTGGGCGGTTCCTCACACAAAGACCGGTACAGGGCTTCGTACTCCTTGCTGCACCTGACGACGTCGAACAGTTCCTCCACCCTCTTGCGGGCATGGGCCCTCAACGGGGCGAATTCAGCCGGCCTCTTCAGCACTTCCAGAATGGCCCGGGCAAGAAGGTCGGGTGCGCCCGGCTCAACGAGGACGCCGCTGATGCCGTGCTCCACCAGCTCGCGGGGACCTCCGAGGTCACTGGCGATTGCCACGGTGCCACACGCCATCGCCTCGATGTTGGTCAGGCCGTAAGGCTCGGGAAGCGTTGAAGCGTGCACGTGAACATCGAGAGCGTTCATGACCTCCGGGATGTCCTTGTACTTGTATCTCCAGCCGGCGAAGAGCAGCCTGCCGTCCAGGCCAAGGCCCCCCGCCAGGTCCCCGAGTTCCCGCCCGTATCTCTCTCTTCCTTCGATAGCGCCCCCGGCGATCAGAAACCGGGCCTCGGGCATTTCCTCGGAAACCATCGCAGCGGCACGGATGAACACGTCCACCCCCTTCCACGGGTCAAGCCGAGTGACCATTCCCACCAGTGGCGTATCGGCCGACAGACCCATCTCCCGCCGAATACGTTCTCCCGAGACCTGCGGGGAGAACTCGCAGATATCCACGCCGTCGTACACTTTCCGCAGCTTGCCCGCGACCCGGGGATCGAACCCTCGCTTGCCACGGTAGAGATCCGCGATGGCTTCGCTCATCACGACGATCCGGTGGGAGAAATGCTTGACCAGAAAGGCTTCCAGCCAGCGAACCCAGCGAGGCTTTGTGGGGATTTCCCGGATGTGCCAGATATGCCGGCGCCCGGTGGCAAGTGCCGCCGCCCAACCGTAGAGGTTGTGCATGGTGTTGGAATGCACGATGTCTATCCGTCTCTGCCGAATGATCCTGGCAAGGGCGAGTACGGTTGGAACGAACCGAATGAAGAACTCCGCGAAGTAGCGGGGATCCCACGTTCGCCTGAGCTTCATCATGGGCAGGATTACGGGAGCGCAGCCCGCCTTCGCGAATTCGGGAACGAGCGGCCCGTCCTTCGGGAATACCATGAACGTCTGGAATCGGCCTTTGTCCAGATGACG
The DNA here is from genome assembly GCA_030628375.1 of Planctomycetota bacterium. GTDB lineage: Bacteria > Planctomycetota > Brocadiia > SM23-32 > SM23-32 > DAOVRD01. The sequence continues at coordinate 9,600 of DAOVRD010000074.1, read as the reverse complement.
GATCACGCGAAGGATGGTGAGGTCCGAGCCGCCGATCTCGGAAGTAATGGTCAGATACAGCACCCTCGTTCTGTTCATCGTGCGCGGACCGACCGGCTCCAGTAGAGAATCGAAGGAAGAGGCGGGCAACCGCAAACGGGTTCAGGGAACGGGCCTTCTCAGACCCGCCGGTCCCGTCCGTCGGTTCCCGCTGCGTACTTCTGACGGTACACCTTGTCGAAGACCTTGAGCGTCCTTTCGGCGAGCGCATCCACCGAATACCGTTCTGAACTCCTTCGTGCGTTCTCCCCCATTGCCTGCATGCGAACCGGATCCCTGATGAGAAGCTGCATCTTCCGCGCGACGTCCTCCGGCGTTCGCTCAACCAGGTAGCCGCTGTAGCCGTCCGTCAGCAACTGCTGAGCGCCATAGACCGGAGTTGTCACAATCGGCAGGCCGTTCGCTGCCGCCTCCAAGATCACAAGGCCACATGCCTCATACGCCGATGGAAAAACGAAGAGGTCGGCGGCAGCGTAGTACTCCTCCACGTGGCTCGTGAATCCGGCGAATATGACCCGGTCAGAGATGCCCGCCTCGCGGGCGAGTCCGCCGTAATGCGCAACGTTGCCGGACCCCACGACCAGCAGCTTGACACGGCCAAGCGCACGCGCCTCCAACGCCCGCAGGATTACGGCCACCCCCTTGCGTTCCCAGTTGCCGCCGACGAACAGGGCGACCATGTCCGTCTCACCCAGACCGTGCTTTCTGCGCACACGCGCCCTCGCCCTCAGCCTCTGCTCACCGGCCAGGCGCGTGGCAGGATCAACTGCATTCGGAACGACGTGGATTATGGACTCGTCCACGCCATAGTGGCGCACGATGTTCTCCTTGATCCCTTCGGACACCGCGATGACGGCTCCGAGGGTAGGCATGCGATACTGCACCCGCTCGAACAGGCAGGCAACGTTCCAGAACCCCAGATAGCTGAGCCTCCGCAGAACGTCCATGGGGCCATTCATCGGACGTTTCTCCGCCTGCTTCCTGATGATCTGCAGCCACTCCGCCAGGCAGAAGTGGGCGGTGACCACATCCGCGAAGAAGCAGTCGCCCGACGTGCCGTTCACGATGCGCCTGCGGCGTCTCATGGAGCCAAAGAGCGCCTCGATGCTGGACGCAAGCAGGAAGCTCAGGTATCGCACCGGGGCGGGCCGCGGAATCCAGGGAAGGACGTGACAGCGTATCCCATCGGATGGCAGGTCCTTGATGGAGGCGGAGTAGAGGTCCACCCGGCATTTCCGCCGCAGGCCATCCAGCAGCAGCGACACCGCCCTTTCCGTGCCGCCGGTGCTGCGGTCAACCCTCGGAGTAACGATGCTGACATCCAGGCAATGCCGGCGCATTCGGGGTTATGTCTCCCAAGACGGGAAAGGGATTCGTGGTCTTCTCAGCGGGGCCTCCGTCGCTCCTGCTGAGTGCTCCAGACTGCCGTATACGTGTGGCACAGGCGCCCTGTAGCTCAGGCGCCCTCGCCTGAGTTCCGGCCATTCCTATTCGCCCATTACCTGAGCCACATTCTTCGACGCGCTGTTAGAGGTCGACATCCGTGCTCTGGCCCTCGGCACCGGAGGCACGCAAGACGAGGCCACATGCCGCGCCGCTCATCAGCCAGAAGGTCTGAGGAAAGGGCTGCACGAGCATCGGCGCACCGATGAACATCACTATCAGCGCAGCCACCTGGAAAGCCAGCACGGCGGCCACACAGGACCGGCTGCGTGTCGTGGGAGCACGTTCGATCTGACGCCAGGTTCTGCGCACGAGGAGCACGTAGAGCAAAGCAAAACAGAGGAGGCCCGGTATGCCCACCTCGTAGACGATCCTGACGTAGTCGCTTTCCACCAGGGGCACCAGCCCTCTTCCGCCGACAAAGTGCCTGCTGCCCGAACTCGCAATGCCGGACCCGAATCCCAGCATGGCTTCAGGAAGTATGCGAGTGATGCGGTAAACGAAGAGGCCGTTCAACCTCGACCAGAGGGTCTCACCGTAGACCAGGGTCATGTACCGGTCGTTGATGCCGGCGTGAAGCCCGTAGGCCGCCAGAACGAAGACCGCAGCAGTGAGCAACCCGGCGACGGTCAGCCACGTGCGGCGTCCCCGCCCAACCGCCCACAGCAGCGCAAACCATATCAGCAGGAGGCCAAACCACGTGCGGCACCCAGAGAGCAGGAGCGCAGAGAAGCACAACAAGCCGGCGGCCACCATGACGGCTCTCTGCCTGCGGTCTCGCGCGAGCATGGCTCCCATCACCGCGCAGATGCATCCAATAGCAAAAGCAGCACCGGCCAGGCCGGGGCTGGCCGCGAGGCCGCTGACCCTCAGGAAAGACCTGCCGGTGCCCGTGTAGATGACGGCGCGAGAATAGCCGGCCCCAAAGGCCCGCACACTCGACTCACCCCCTGCAAACTGGACGAAGGAGGCCATTGCACACAGCCCGTGCACCGCCGCCACGAAATAGAGCAGCCTTGCCAGTCGCTCTTCGGTGCCGAGCAATACGTAGCCAACGACAAAAAGCGGGAGATACCAGAGGTTATCACGCAGCCCGACCAGCCCAACCAGTACACTCGGCAAGGCCGGATTGAACACCCCGGCGATATAGACGGCGCCAAAAAGGGCCACGGCCACACTGAGCGCACGTCCGAAGCTCGGACGCCAGTAATCGATGATCCTGGGCATGAGCACCATGTAGAGCAGAAGGACGATCAGGTCCCTGAACGCGAAGACCGAAAGCGTGTCGTAACGGTTCGTCAAGAACCCCTCGACCGACAGCCAGATGATCAGACCGTAGAGCAGAACGCCGGGCAAGGTGACCCGGCCGCGGACGGCGCTCTCGGCGGGCAAGTCGTCACGGGGCAATGCTGATTGCCAGGATACGCTCATCATTCACCGGTGAGAGACGAGAGAATCGAACGTCGGCAACGCAACAGCTTGTCAATCGTGCACTTTTGTCAGACCCTATGAGGCCAGATACGCACGCTCAGCAGAACCCATTGCCGAGGACGCACAAAAGTTGCTCGGCGAGTGCTCTCCACGAGAAGTGCGCCATGTCCGGAGACGGCCAGGACCTCTGAAAGCCCGCTACAATGCAGCGGCCGAACGACCGGCTCTCGGGGGCAGAAAGGATCACATTCGGCAGAGAGAGCCTGCATAGTTCCTCCAGGTCGGTGGCCACAACCGGCTTGCGGGCGGCGGCATATTCCAGGACCTTGATGGGGCAGGCGCCGTCGAAATACCAGTCCCGGTCGCCCGGATACAGGCCGACGTCCGAGGCAGCGAAGTACTTCCCGACCTCGGCGTGGGGCACGCGACCCGTAAAGACCGCGTCAATGCCCAGCTCTTGACACCTCGCGCGCATCTGCGGGATCAGCGGGCTCCGACCGACGGCCAGGAAACACAGATCGGGAATGCTCTTCACCGCAAGAGCGATGGCTTCGAGGAAGAACAGCGTCCGACTGCACGTGATGCCTATGAGACTGACGACCTTCTTGCCGGCCAGGCCCAGTTCCCGTTTGGCCGCTTCCGGATCGAGGCCCCGAAGCTTCTCCACGTCAACGCCATTGGGAACATAGGACGAGTCAATGCCCTTCCGGTCCAGCCTGGCCTGAAGGGTGCGGGACACACAGACCACACCGGAGGTCGCGCGCGCGACGTAAGCCGACTCCAACTGAGGGAATGTCGCGTCCAGGTAGTCGAAACAAGCGTGCGGTCCCAGGTCCGCCGGCGGCAAGCCCACGAAATTGTGGGCGGGTCCGAAGATCACACCATCGAAGCTTATTCGCTCCATGAGAGCCCGGATTCGACGCTGGTAGAAACGCTGGTTGAGGGCCCTCATCATGGTCAGCGAGCCGTCGTAGCGACGGAGCTGCGGCGTGGGAAACCGAACACAGTCATGAACGTGGACCCCCCCTTCCTCATGATCGGCGGAGCCCACGCATCTCAAGGCCTGCGCCGGGGCCAGGTAGTGGCCGGGGCGGTGCTCAACATTCGACGCCCACGAGACGACGTGGACCTCGCACCGCTCCTTCAGGTGCCGGATAAGGTGCCACTCGCGCTGTCCCTCCAGCGCATCCCATGGGGCATGAATAAGCCAGAGAAGCTTCACCTAGAACAACTCCTGACACAGTGGTTCAGGTCCAGCCGAATCGCTCGCCCCCTCCAACCACATCAAAGCGGAGGCCGCGAACTGGGTACACCACGTGAACAGCCGCGAGTCAGTCCTTCTGACGCCCAGGACCGCTCGCCGACCGTACGGAAACGCTCCGTGCACTCTACGGTCCGACGGCTTGTCCCGCTGAAGGGAGACCAGAAAACTGACGGCACGCTCCGCGCAGTCCCTGAGCCGAGGGCCCCCGCCGAGCCCGTCCGCCAGCACCCATATCCGCACGGCCTGCGCCGTGGCATCTGTCGCCTGGACCGGGGCAACGACGGCCCCCAGACGGCTTCTCAGCGATAGACGAGTCTTGTAGGTCCTGCACACCGCACCGTCGCGCGTCTGTGCGCGGGCCAGCCAATGCACGCCCCTGAGCCCCGGCCTGGCGCTCCAATGCCCGTGCGCCGCAGCGTAGAGGAAACCTTCAACCGCGTAGCAGTGCGAATGAGCAAAGACATGACGACGATGACCGTTGGCCCAGAACGCCCCGTCGCGATCCTGGAGTCCTTCGGCCCAGGCCAGAAGGCGCTTGGCAGCCCTCTCGAACTTGCTCTCGCCCGTGATGGCAGCAAGCCTCAGCAACGGGACGGCCAGTTTGGCGTGCAGGCAGCCGCCGTCTCCGTCGAAGCACTGCGAATCGCGCGACACGGCCCCCGTTGACGCGTCCACGTAGGCGCGGAACGAGCCGTCCTCTCTTTGCATATCGCTAACGAGCCAGTGCCCCGCCCGGCAGGCAGAGTTGAGGCACCACTCCTCCCGGCAGCGCTCGTACAGATCAAGCAGCCCATCCACGATCATCCCCGCATCGAAGCTGAAGCACCGGGCGTCGGCGATCTTACCGTCGGGCGACATCTCTTTGGGGAATCCTCCGCCGCCACAGACGCCGGGCGGCAGTTGCTGCAGCAGCAGGTGGCGCGCCGACTGCCCGGCGAAGTCCTCGTAGGCCGGATCGCCCGTCCGCCGCGCGAAACAGAGCGCGCTCGATATGGCGTAGCCCGTTATCTCGTGGTAGACACTGCCATACTGAGCGGAACGGCTGTCGTAGCCGGCGCAGACTCCGCCGCGCGTTGGAGATCCAGTTTTGTCAATGAAGACGCCCGACCTCCACAGCCAATCGGCTGCCCCGCTCAGTGTTTTTTCCCATCGTCGTCTCATGTGATCCCAGCAGGTCGGGACGCTATTTCACCGCCCGCCACGCTACGTACAGGGAAACGCAAGGGAACCGGCGCAGGATAGCTGCACGAAACCGTCCCGGCGCGGCCGTGCCCAGCGTGAGGTACTTGACCTCAACCCGCCCAAAATGGCGTGCCAATTTCTTGGCCAGCGCGCCGGGGCGAAACCATTTCTCACGAAACGGAAAGTCCCGCGGATACATCCAGCGTCCGGACAGCTCCCTGGTCCTCTTCACCAGGGCCCAGGGCACGAGCCATTTCGGATGCAACGCGAACACGCTCTTGTCAATGACCATCAGGCGCCCGCCCCACCTCAACACGCGGGCCATCTCTCGCAGTGCGGCATCGGTGTCGGGCACGTGCTCCAGCACTTCGACGCAGATACACGCGTCAAAGAGGCCGTCCACGAACGGGATGCGGGATGCGGACGCCCGGACGACTTTGTGGCCCTTGGCGCGCGCCGCCCTGCCCACCTCGGATGAAGGCTCCAGCCCAACGGCATGCGCACCGTGGGAGGAGAGCGCCGACAGGAACCTGCCCTTCCCGCAACCCACGTCCAGCACTTTGCGGCCTTCCAGATGGCCCAGGAAGTCAACCGTCTCGCGCCACTGGAAGTCCTCCGGCGCAAGATCGTCCGCCAGCAGGGGCGACTGTGCGTACCCGTCGAAGAGCGCGTGGATCCGACGCTCCAGATCAGCCGTTGCGACTGGCGACGTCCGGCTCACGAGGCGTCACTCCGGAACTCTGAGATTGCTTTTCCATAGACATCGAGGAGACGCTTGACGTGTATGTCCGGGGTGTAGCGTTCTTCGTACATCCTGCGGCCCTCCAGACCCATCTCGCTTGCAAGGGCGGCGCTGCCGTTCAACTCGTCTATCCGTGCCGACAGTTCCGTCACGTCGCCCGGCTGAACGACGAAGCCGTTCCGTCCGTGCTGCAACCATTCAGGCATGCCGCCGACGTTGGAGCCGATGACGGGCCGGGCGTGTGCCATCGCCTCGATCCCGACGATGCCGAACGGCTCATCCCAGAGCGAGGGCACCATCACGATGCTGGCCTTCTCGTAGAGACGTGAGCACTCGGCGACCCCGACCCAGCCGAGGAACTCGACTCGATCGTGTACACCGAGTTCTCCACAGAGGGCCTGCACTCTGGATGCGTCGGGGCCATCTCCTGCGATGAGCAGCCTGGGCCGCGTGCGGCAGCGCGACAGCGCCCTTATAAGCACTTCCAGACCCTTGTGCCGAATGATGCGCCCCAGGAACAACAGGACCCCAGGCTTCGGCAAAGAGCGAGACCAACCGCCGTTCCATGACGTGAAGTAAGGAAGAACGCTGATCCGATCCTTGCCGTAGCCATTGTCCGCCATCAAGTCCTTCACGAACTCACTTGCCACCAGTAGCTGCCTGTCGAGCAGGCGGCTGCGAATCGCCCTTCCGGTGCGCCTGCAGTTCCGCCAGACGATCTCGGGCCGTCGGGACGCACACCGTTCGACAAAAGGAGCCGCCAGACAACCGATGCCGAACGCACGTCGGCACGCTCGCGACCGCCGCCCCAGGAAACGCGCCCCGTCGGGACAAGTGAGGCGGTGCCCGTGCACGTGCACCACGGCAGGGCACTGCTCGCGCAACTCCGGACTGCACAGAAGCTCCAGCATGTAGAACACCTTGTGGTAGTGCACGATGTCCACGGACTCCCGGCCAATGATGTCGGCGATGCTTTGGGCCAGTTGCTGCGGCGGCAGCGCCAGGTCAAGCTCGTACTCGTGGGTGCCGGGGCCGGGCCCCAGGTCAGGATGCCGCTGTCCGTAGGCGACCGACACGGTGTGCCCCATCCTCTCCAGCAAGGGCTTCAGCAGGAGCAGATGGGTCTCCGCGCCGCCGTAGGGACCGTAGAGCGACACGACGTGGAGGATGTTCATGGTGCGCCCGCTCCGCGCCCATAATGGCGCCACTGGAGAACGAACTTGGCCACCCAGGGAACCTGGTGAAGAATGGAACAGCCCACCAGAGCAACGAGCAGAGGATCCACCTGCCACCCGGCCAGCGGCCAGAACAGCAAAGCACCCAGTACGATGAGCTGCGGCTCCCAGTTGATGGCCATGTAGACCAACCGGCCGACACGTCGTGTCCGACTGCCGGAGGCGGGCCGCCAGTCCGCCTCCGTCTGCCCCGTGCCGATGCGCTCACTTTCGCCGGCAGGCGCGTAGGCGCTCAACGCCAGGTCCAGGAACCGCCCCAACATCGCCCAGAACAACGCAATCCACTCCCACCCGCTGCCTCCCCTGCGCGATACACCCAGAGCGACACAGAAACCCAATAGCCCCGGCACCGCATAGACCCAGAGGTCAATGAACGTATCAATCCACGCTCCAAAGCGGGACGTCCTGTTTGTTAGTCGCGCGAGATCGCCGTCCGTGTGGTCCAGCACCTCGCACAACTCGAATCCTGCGGCAGCGGCAAGAAGCAAGCGTCCGTCCCGAGAAGCAAACAGCGCCAACGTTCCCAGCATGAGCAGCGTGCGGGCGAGAGTGACCTGATTGGGGCTCAGGCGCGATCTGGCACAGAGCCTGGCGAGAGGCACCGAAACGTACCGGATCGGGTTGTCGTAGCGCCTCGCCTCAGGAGCCAGTCCCATTCGCTATTCTCCCGCGCACTGCCTGGAGTCTGTCATCGTCTCGGCCATCTTCAGCGCCCTTGCGTAGTCGGCCTCGACGTCAATCTCAATCCAGGGAAGCCCGTTTGTGCTGCAGACCCGGATCGGCAGGCCTGTGGACGCCAGCCGCGTGAACGCCGCCGTGTCGTAGTCCATGAAGCGCCCGGCCGCCAGAAGCTCGCCTATCGCGGCAAACATCGCCTTCGCACCGGCGGCGCTGAACCGGGCGATGCCGGTCCACTCACCGTAAGCATCATCGGACGAGATGGATTTGCTCGACTCAATGAAGCGCGCGCCCTCCGCGCGCACCTTCATCGCCTCCTCGTCGCGGGAGGCCGGATCCGTCAAGAGCGCGATTTCCCCGGGAGCTTCCATGCACTGGCCAATCAGGCGCGCGTCGTAGAACAGATCGCCGTGCAGGTAAAGGAAAGGCTCCTCTCCGACCACGTGCCTGGCAAGCCACAGCGAGGTCATGTTGTTCGTCGTGCGGAATAGCGGATTGTGAACGTAGGTCGCTTCGAGACCCAAATGCGCCATGACCCTTTGGTAAAGGAATCCGACAACCACGATGATCTGACTGACCCCGTGATCTCCCAGCACTTCAACAGACCGGCTAATGAGCGACGCCCCGTTGACGTTGAGAAGACACTTGGGGAGCTGGGCCGTCCGCGGTCGGAGCCTCTTTGCATCGCCAGCCGCTACGATGACTGCTTTCGAGATGGTCAACTTGAGGACCCCGTTAGAGCGAGCCAAAGACGATGTCGGTGACGTCGGGCGAAGCAAGCGGACGAATGTTGTTGTCAATCCGGCCCGGCGTGGCGGCGTCTTGAACGATCAGCTCGGCGTCTCGCCTTGAGAGACCGAGTTCACGGATAGTGGTCGCCAGGCCGACGCTCTGCAACAGTTCCACGAGCACCCCCGCTGCGGCGGCGGCACTGTCACAGCCCAGGGCGCTCAGGAGAGGGCCGCAACGCTCTCCCAGAGCGGACGCGTTGAGCTGAAGCAAGGCCGGCAGCCAGACGGCACAAGCCTGACCGTGGGGCACACCGAAATGCGCCGTCAGAGGATAAGACAACGAATGTGCGGCCGCCGTGCGGGTGTTGGAGAAAGCCATGCCCGCAAGCAGACTGGCCAGGCTCATTTCGTCGCGCGCCCCGGCGTCCCCTCCCTCGCGGCAGGCAGAGGGCAGGAACCGCACGATCCTGGCAATCGCCGACAGGACGAGAGAATCCGAGACGCGGTTGGGGTTCTTCGACCAATAGGCTTCCAGAGCGTGCGCCAGAGCGTCTGCCCCCGTGCTTGCGGTGATCTCGACCGGCAGCGAATCCGTAAGAGAAGGATCAACCAGGGCCAGCCTCGGGAAAAGCGCGGGGTGGCTCAGAGACCGTTTCAGTTTGGCTTCCATGTCCCAGACCGTAGCCCACGGCGTGACCTCGCTCCCCGTGCCCGCTGTCGTGGGGATCGCCAGAACGGGCAGGACGTGCCACCGCGGCTCCCGCCCGGCCAGGATCGTGCCGGAACTGCCGAGCTGCGAACGCGCGCAGAACGCAATCGCCTTCGCAGAATCTATAACGCTGCCCCCGCCCAGAG
>DAOVRD010000115.1 GCA_030628375.1 Planctomycetota bacterium | reverse complement strand
CGGGCGGCAGGTTCTCGTATTCATTGCTCAGGACCTGGAAGCTGCGGCTCAGGTTGGTCAGGGCCCGCTTTCTCCTGTCCAGGATGCGCGTGCGCTCTTCGGTGGAATCGCGCCATTCCGCGCTCTTCTGCAACACTCGATCCATGTCAACAACAGCCATCCTGAAGCCCTGTGCAAGGACGGCAGGGGCGTCGCGTTCCCCGCCGCTGACGGCCCTCGGAACGGATGCGAGTGCCGAGGCGGCGGCGATAGCCAGCAGACAAAGCAGTGTCGAAGATAACTTCGCGGTTGTTATTTTGCTCATCGTTCCGTCCTTTTTGGGCCGGTGCAGTCCATAGTGTAAACGAAGGGGGGGCGCTACACAACGGCTAAAACTGCCGCCGCGCGCCGAAGGCGAAGTGGATGTTCTGCGTCTCGTCGCCCGCTTCTTTCATGAGGGGAAATGCCAGGGCAATCTCCAGCGGCGTCCCGCCCAGGAAGGGGACTCTCCAGCGTATGCCCGCCCCCACGCCGATCCGCAGGTCATCCAGGCCGGGCAGAATGCCCGCTATGGTCTCGTTGACGTAGCCTGCGTCGGTGAACGTAACGAAGCGGATATGGTCTTCCTCGGAGATCGGGAAGCTGTACTCGACCGAGCCGATCAGCATGGACTGGCCGCCGATCTGCTGTTTCGTCCTGGCATCCACGGGGGAGACGCCTTCGAACGCAAAGCCGCGCAAGGTTCGCATGCCGCCGGCATAGAGGCGTTCGAAGACAGGGACTCTTCCAGCGATGGAGGTCACGAGGCCCAGGCGAGCCCCGACGCCGATGACGTGCTTGTTCTCGCCGCGCTCCTGGCGCACGGTCCAGTATTTCTTGGCCTCGGCGCCGAGCTTTATCGTGTTGACGCCGCCGACGGCCAGTTCGACATCTGCGCCGGCGTAATGGCCCTCTGTGGGCTCGAAGCGGTTGTCGCGATGATCGATGGAGAAGTCGAAGCGCGTGTAGGGCTTCGCATGGGTGCCTTTGTCCTTCCGTATCACGTCGGCGGCACCGAGGGATATATCCCCGATGTTGATGCTCTCGTAGCCGACGGTGACGCCTCGCTGAAGGAAGGGAGACAGTTTCTGTCCGCCCCTGACACTGAGGCCGGTGCGAGTCTCGTTGAACTCAGTGCGGGCCATCCCCTTCGAGTACAGGCTTGTTCCGAGGGTGTAGTCGGTGTCCCAGACGGCCGGATTCAGGAAATCAATGGCGTAGTACGATCGTTGCGTCCCGCTGCTGAGCGTTACGGACAGCACGTGTCCCCCGCCCTGGAAGGCGTTTCCGTGCCAGATATCATTCCAGCTTGAAGGCCAGTTCCACAGGTCGAAGTTCTCTTGCACCAGTGAGGCCTCGCCCATCACGCCGGCGTCGCTGCCGATCGCGCCGCCCAGCATCGCCATGCCCGTCATGCCCTCTTTGACTTCCACCACGGCGTCGCGCAGGGGACCCTCGTCCGGCGTCAGGGTGATCTGCACGGGCTTGCGCACTCTGCGGTCGAAGTAGCCGGTGTTGGTCAGGATCCGTTCGCTCTCTTTGATTCTCTCACTGCTGGCCAGCTGGCCGGGGTAGAGCGTCAGGTTGCGGCGCACGACGTTCTCTCTGGTCTTCTCCAGGCCCCTTATCTCTATGCGTCGGATGAAGACCGGTTCCCCCTCGGTGATTGTGAACTTGAGCGACACGTCCGTGCCGACCTCCGAATAGATCGGCTCGGCGCGCAGGTTGCCTTTGCGCTGCACGACGTCCACGTGTCCTTGAGCCGCGTAAAGGTCCGATATCCTGTTGACGGCGACCTCCAGGTCTTTCTGCTGGAACGCTTCACCGGCGACAAAGGGCATCGCCGCCAGCAGTTCGTCATCCCGGAACAGCGTATTGCCCTCGAACGCGATCTCTTTGACCGTGTAGAGTTCGCCTTCGTGGATGATAACGCGCAGGGCAACGCGCCTCATGTCGTCGGAGTACACCACGTGACCGCCGGCCCTGGCGTCCTGGTAGCCCCTGTCGCGGTAGGCGGCCTCTATGCGCCTGACGTCCTCTTCGAAGGTCGGCCTGTCGAACCACCCCGCCCAGATCCATCGGGGCCAGCGGTGCTGTCTGCTGCGCATCACCTTGATCAGCCGGTCGCGCTCCACGTGCACGTTGCCTTCGAACTCGACCCTCTCGACCCAGGTCCGCGTGCCCTCGGCAATGACGAGAATCAATTCCCTTTCGTTCGGCCCCAGGATGCGAACCACTCCGCGGGCGGCCGCCATCGAGTAGCCTTCCTTCCGGTAGGCCGCCTCGATCTCTTTCTCGTGAGCCTGCACCGTGAACGGAGTTACCACGTCCCATGCCTTCAGCCCCGTCAGTTCCGATAGACGCTGGGCGGACAGGTGCTTATTCCCCTGGAACTTCACGCTGGTGACTTGAACGCGTTCCGAAACGTTGAGGACCAATTCAATGTCGCCCTCTTCGGTCGGTTCGATGCGGGAGGAGATGGTGCCGTAGACGCCGCTCTCGTTCCAGTGCGCAAGGGCGGCCTCGATCTCCTGGCGGTCGAGGGGCATCCTTTGCCGGAGGCCGAGTTCGTCCAGGATCTGACGCCGGGTGAGCAGTGAGTTGTTCTGGACCGTGATCTTGGCCAGGGTGGCACGATCGGTCTGCGCGGCCGCGGGACCGCCGCAGAGCCACAGTGCCACCGCAAGGCACATCATTGCCTGGCAAGTCCGGCGTGCAGCCCTAGGGCAGATGCGTTTCATGGCTTCCCGGTCAGATGCCACTTGTGGGGGCAGTGCTTGCCCGCGACTCGAAGCGCAGGTACCGCTTCTGGAAGATCAACGGGACCAGGCCCGTTGGTCCGTTGCGCTGCTTGGCGACAATGATGTCGGCCTCGCTGCCAGCGGTCTCGTCTGTCCCGTCTGAGACATCGTGGGGCCGGTGCAGCAGCATGACCACGTCGGCGTCCTGTTCAATCGCGCCGCTTTCCCTCAAGTCGCTCATCCGCGGGCGGCGTTGTTCCTGCTCCACTCGCCGACTCAACTGGGCTACTGCGAGCAAGGGCACGTTGAGTTCCCGCCCGAGCGCCTTCAGGCCTTGACTGATCTCGGAGACCTCAGAAGCCCGGTTCTCGCGCCCCCTGTTCGGCGACATCAACTGAAGGTAGTCCACGACGATCAGTTCCACCTGGTGGCGGTGAACCAGGCGGCGGGCCCGCGCTCGCAGGTCGAACAGCCGGAGGGTGGGGCTGTCGTCAATGTAGAACGGCAGGCCGGCCAGGTCGTCCAGCGAAGCCTCCAGCGCATCCCATTCTTTCTGTTTGAGGGTACCGCGCCTGAAGTCATGGGTGTTCACTCTGTTGTGGATGCACAGGAAGTTGCTGACGATCTGCTCGGCGGGCATCTCCAGCGTGTAGAGGGCGGCGGGCCGACGCTGGACCACGCAGACGTGGTGCAGGATGTTGAGGGCGAGGCTGGTCTTGCCTATGCTGGGCCGGGCAGCCACTACAATCAGCTCGCCGGCCTGAAGTCCGCCCAGCATGTCGTCCAGGTCGTAGAAGCCGGTAGCCAGCCCGGTCAACTGTCCCGGATGCTGGTGGAGTTCCTCCAACCTGCCGACGATGGTCTGCAGCACTTCGTTGAGGTCCCTGGTCTGGCCCGTGTCCCTGTGGTGCCGCACGGCCAGGATGCGGGCCTCTGCTTCGTCCAGCAGCGTGTCCGCTTCCTGGGAGTCCTGGTAGGCGCTGTTCTGGATATAGACGGCCGTCTCGATCATCTGGCGCCTCAGCGCGTGCCCCCGGACTATCTCGATGTAAAGCTCCGCGTTGGCGCTGGTGGGGACGGCCTCCATCAGTTCGAGCAGATAGCCGACTCCCACCCTCTCCAGTTTGCCTTGTTTGGACAGTTCGTCCCGCAGAAGGATGACGTCCACCGCATTGTGAGCGTCGGACAGCTCTGCGACTGCCTGGAAGATGTCCTGATGGGCGAGTTTGTAGAAGCTGGACTCGGACAGGTGTTCCCTGGCCAGATGGGTCGCGTCCTGGGAGAGGAGCATCGAGCCGAGCACCCCCATCTCGGCGCGGAGGTCGTGGGGCGGCATTCGTGGTCCGGCATCCGGATCAGCCATCACGCGCGTCCGAATAATGTCATGCGGCGGAACGAGCCCGCAGGGCAGCACGTCGGGACCACGTGGCCGGGCCTATTCCTCCTCCTCTTGCTCGGCTGCAACACGCACCAGGATTTTCGCACGCACCTGCGGATGGAGCATCACTTCCACTTCGTAGTCACCGACTTCCTCGATGGGCCTGTCCAGGTCAATGTTGCTGGCGCGCGTCCCTTCGAAGCCGTTCTCGACCAGTTGGTCGGCTATCTGCTGCGAGCTGACCGAGCCGAAAAGGTGTCCTGTCTCAGTGGCACGGGCCGTGATATAGCACAAGAACCCCTCCAGCATTTCGGCCTGGCGGCCCACCCGGTCAAGCTCTTCCTGCTCGCGCCGCTGTCTTGCCTGCCGGGCGAGGTCTATCCGCTGGAGGTTCTCGGGCGTTACCCATGAGGCTATCTTCTTGGGCAGCAGGTAGTTACGCGCGTAGCCGTCAGCCACTTCGACGACGTCGCCCAGGCGGCCGAGTTTCTCCACGTCCTGAAGGAGCAGCACTTCCACTTGTGTCCCTTTCTTACTCCTGGAGTATCTTGCCCGATCCGGCCCCCTCAGAAGGGGATCTCATCGTCTGCCACGTCAAGGCCCTCGTCGGGCGCCTCTTCCGGCTTTTCCTGGGCTCTCGGCGCCTTCCCTTCGGCGCGACGCGGGCTGTCGCCAGCCTGCGAGTCGCCGCGGGGGCCGATGAACTCGAAATTCTCGGCCACAACGCACAGCTTGCTGCGGCGTCCGTCCGGGGTCTCCCAGGTGTCGTATCTGAGGCGTCCTTCGATGAAGATCTGGCGGCCTTTGGTGAAGTACTCACTGATGACGACACCGCGTCGGCCCCACATCGTCACGTTAACGAAGCACACCTCTTCTCTCTTCTCTCCGTCGCGAGTGTTGTAGGTCCTGTTGACTGCCAGGCCGAACTCGCAGACCGGCGTCCCGTTGGGAGTGTAGCGAAGTTCCGGGTCCCGGGTCAAGTTGCCCATCAAGAGTACTTTGTTGAGGTTCGCCATTGCCCCCTCCATTCTGGAGTTGCGCCAGCGTGCGCTTATGCGTCCCCCTCTGCCTCCACGCGTTCTTCTGCTGCCGGCTCTTCCGTCTGCTCCGTTTTTGGCCCTTCGGCTTCTTCTGTTTCCTGGGCCTCGGCGGTTTCCTCTGTTTGTTCGAGCTGTTGGCCTTCGGCGCTGTACAACTGGCCCTTGACGGGGCCTGGCTCCTCAACCTTCAGTATCAGCACCCTGAGCACCTGCTCGGACAGGCCCGCCATGTGCCGAATCTCGCCGATGGCCCCGCCATCGGCGCGGAAGTACACCAGGATGTATATCCCCCGCTTCACGTGCTTGATGGGATAGGCGAGCTTGCGCTCGTCCCACTTCTCAACTCGCTCGATCTCAGCCCCCTGCCGAGTCAATAGCTGCGCTATGTGGCGGACTGTCTCCTCGAATCTGGCGCCACCCCTCGCTGCATCGACTACGAACATCGCTTCGTAAAGGTTCACTGCCAAGGCAACACCTCCAGTGCTCTTTCAAAATCGTCCGTGGGAGCGACTCCCTTCGGCCCCGGGCGAATCAGAGCCGTCCAACGCGCGGGCGCAGTTCCCTCTCACGGCTCCCCTTCGCTTCCTGCTCTCCTGTTGAACCGGTTCATCGCGGCCCCGATGCCCTCTCGGGCCCAGCAGAGGGCCGCCTCCGCGGCTTCGTCCGTCATATTCTCGACTGCCTCTCGTTCCTCCGGGGCGAACGGACTCAGCACGAAATCCCGGGCGTCCTCCCCCGGCGGGGACGGCCCGATGCCCATCCTGAGCCGCGGGAAGGATTCCGTCCCGAGCGCCTCTGCAAGCGAGGCCAGTCCCTTGTGGCCGCCGCTCGAGCCGCCGCGGCGAAGGCGGATCGTTCCCAGATCGAGATTCAGGTCGTCCGCCAGGACCAGCAAGTCTTCCAGGTCGGCGCAGGCCTCGCGGCAGAGCCACGCCACGGGCGGCCCCGACAGGTTCACGTAACCCAGAGGCCTGAACAGCCACACCCCGCCGCAGCGAAGCAGCAGCCCGTCGCAGCGTTCTTCTTCTGGCTCTTCTGCTCCGCCGCGCCGCGCCAGTTTCTCCAATGTCATCCACCCGGTGTTGTGGCGCGTGTCCGCATACTGGCGACCCGGGTTGCCCAGCCCCGCGATGATCTTGACGGATCCCGCCATGTCCGCGTGAGGGCACGCACTGCTCCGGCTCATCGCCCCTCTTTGGCCGGCGGCGCACCTTTAGCTCCTTCTTCCGGCTCAGCCTCGGCGGCCTCTCGCCCGATGACCTCCGGCTCCGCAGCGAGCTCTTCAGGCGGCACTTCGGCCTCTTCCTCGACGACCTCGGCCGGACGCACAATGCTGAGCACGACCATTTCCGGATCTGCGGTCGGCCTGACGCCCTCGGGGAACTCGATGTCGCTTACCCTCAGAATCTCTCCGATGTCGAGTGCGGCAACTTCCACCCTCAGTTTTTCCGGAATCGCCGTCGGCAGGCATTCCACCTCCAGATCGTGCTGCCTCAGCTCCAGCATGCCTCCCTGTTCCACGCCGACGGCGTCCCCGTGGGCCTCCACGGGCACCGAGACGGTGACCGCCTCACTGAGCGAGATGCGCACGAAGTCCACGTGCACGATGTCGTCGCCCAGGGCGTCGTATTGGACTTCCTTTATCTGTGCGCTTTCCTGTTCTCCGTCCCAGTTGACCTGCACGATCATCGCGCGCTCTGCGATGAGGTCTTCCACGCTGGCCCGGCGCACGGTCAGCAACACGTTGGGCTGCCCGTGGCCGCAGATGACGGCCGGCACGAGGCCTTGCTTGCGCAGCCGCCGACACGGACGGCTACCGCGCTCCTGGCGAGGCCGAGCTTCGATCTGCGCAATGTCCATGGCGTTAGCTCGCTGGCACAATCGTTCCCTGGCGTCAAGACGGAGGAGATCACCCTGGGCGCCCTTCGCCGCGATTCTCCGCAAACGTTCCTCGCTTCAGAGCTTCACAATGGAGAAGGCGCAACGGAGAAAGGCAGGGCCGTTCCGGTGGTGAAACTCACCGTCCGTAGGCCCTTCTTATACCATACGTCGGTGATTTCTGTCAACTTGCCGAGCGAGGGACAGGATTACGCCTGGCCGGCGCTGCGGGCGCGCGTCCGTTCCTCGGTCGGTCACTGTGAGGGCTGCCGCACAAGCCTGGCCTCGGCCCAGTCGGCGAAGTTGCCACACGGCTCGACAGGGCTCCCCGGCTCTGTGACGAGGGTAAGCCGACGTGCCCCTCGGATGTCAAGCGCGATCGGCTCAGGGGCGTCCCTGCCGCCCAGCGGCTTGCTGCGGAATATGGAGCGCCCGTCCGCCAGCACGCGGAACACCACGCTCCCCAGATCGCCCGCCGTGTCGTCAACCCCGATCATGGCGTAGAAGTGCAGGTACCCGCCGCCCGTCGCGAACGTCATCTCGGTGTGGACGTGCGTCCCGATGCCCTTCGGGTAGATTCTGCCGTCCAGCTCGATGGCCCTTCCCGTGACGTCCAGGTCGAGACGTGGCTGCCAGACCACGTCGAGAACGGGCTTGAGCTTCACGTTGTCCGGCTTCAGGTCGCTCAAGTAAACATACGCCTCGGAGGCCACTCGTATGCGGCGCAGACGGTGGGCATTGACCCGGTACCGGGCCTCGCCGTCCTCGCCCGACAGCACACCGTCCTTCAACTCCGGGGCGCGGACGCGCAGGCGGGAGCCGTCGGCCGGTTGAACCAGGTGTCCGCCCTCCGGGGCACTCGCCGGTGCAGAAGGGGAGAGCACGATCCATTCCACATCGTCCCATCGGGCCGTCTTCTGGCTCCCTGCGAGGGCCAGGCCGACGCCCTCCTCCGTCATGCGCTCCACGGCGCAGGAGAAGACCTGCCTGCGTTCGTCTCGCCGGAGCATCACTCGGTCGTGGCCCACTGGAGGGTCCTCCCGCGACTCGCGGAAGCTCTCGATCTCTTCCGCCGGTCCGTCGCGCAAGAAGCGTCGGGTGGCCACGGCTCGCAGCGAGGCCAGGGGGATGTTCGTTCCTCTCCAGCCGTAGCCCTCCAGGTTCAGTGTGCCGGCCGCTGCGCCGGCGGCTATCCGGCGCACCGCAAACAGCCGGTCGTTCCGGCCCCATATGGTGAAGGGGGGGGGAACGACGTGCGGCGGCGGGCCGTCGAAGACGATCTCGCGGAAGGAGCTGATGGGGAACTCCTCCTCCCTGCCGTTCCGCAGGAGCGTCAGCCTGCCCGCCTGTATGCCACGGAGACGACCTGCGACCTGGCCCTCGCCCGTCCGGAGGCATTCGACGCGGAGGACTGGCGGGGCGTCGGCCTGCGCAACTGACGGGAGACCGAGCGCAAGAACGACCAGTGCCGATGCCATCGAATGGACCATGCGGTGGCCCCCAGAGGGACGGCTCGATTATAGTGCTCCCGGGGCGCGTTTCAAAGCCCGCCGGCCGCGCACAGGACTTGCGCCCCCCAGCGACGGACGGACTTCGTCGCCGAAAGGGTGGCGTTGCCGAGCGCCCTTGCCGGCGGCTTCTTGACCGGGCCCTCGGGCGGCTATAGAATTGGCGGCGTCGCTGGAGACACTCGGTGTTTCGCTAGGGAGGGCGTGCCGTATGGATGTTATGGAGGTCATCAGGCAGAGGCGGAGTGTCAGGTCGTACGAGGACCGCGAGGTCGAGGAAGAGGTGCTCAAACAGGTTATGGAGGCGGGTCGGCTTGCGCCCTCGGCGCGGAATCTGCAGGAGTGGAAGTTCGTCGTGGTGCGCGACAAGGCCCTGCGTCAGAAGCTGGTGGACGCCGCCGCCGGGCAGCAGTTCGTCGGCGAGGCGCCCGTCGTCATCGTGGCGTGCGCGGTCGAGCACGACCACATCATGCCGTGCGGTCATCCGAGCCACCTGATTGACGTGGCGATCGCCAT
The DNA here is from genome assembly GCA_030628375.1 of Planctomycetota bacterium. Lineage (GTDB taxonomy): Bacteria > Planctomycetota > Brocadiia > SM23-32 > SM23-32 > DAOVRD01. Next base: position 2,427 of record DAOVRD010000115.1, on the reverse strand, counting down.
TGACCACATTACGCTGGCCGCGTGCGAACTCGGGCTGGGCACGTGCTGGGTCGGTGCCTTCGACCAGAAGAAGGTCCGGGACATCCTGGGCATTCCGGATTCGGTCGAGGTCATCGAACTGCTGCCCATGGGCTATCCGGCCGGGTGGCCCGGCGCGAGGCTGCGCAAGCCTTTCGGCGAGGTGGTCTGCTACGACGGCTGGCAGGACTGACAGGACAAGGATGAAGTTCCAGGTCGCGGCGGCTCCACGACCTCACTCATGGCGCTGGCGTGGACCGGGACTTCCCTCTCTTGCTCGCGCCGACGTAGTGGTGGCGGGCGGGGGACCGGCTGGTCTGGCAGCAGCCGTGGCGGCGGCGCGCGCCGGCGCGGAAACAATCCTGCTGGAGCGCTACGGATTCCTGGGCGGCATGGCGACGGCGGGGCTGATCGGCCCCATCCTGGGCCACACGGCCGGAAAGGGCAAGCCGAGCGTCGCGGGGCTCTGCCGTGAGATGACCGAGAGAATGGCCGCCCTCGGCGGGGCGGTGCCGTGGGAACAGGCGCTTCAGGAGTGGGGCGTAAGGTTCGATCCTGAGACGTTCAAGTACGTTGCGGACCGCATGGTGGAGGAGGCGGGCGTGCGACCGTTGCTTCACAGCCTGGTTTGCGGCGTTGTGGCGGCCGAGGGCGCGCTCGACGCGGTCGTACTGGAAACGAAACAGGGGCGGCTCGCGGTTCGCGGCCGCGTGTTCGTGGACGCTACGGGCGACGCGGACGTCGCTTTCCGCGCCGGGCTTGAGACGACGAAAGGCCGGGGCCTGGACGGGCGCACGATGGCGATGGGCTCGATGTTCCGAATCGGCGGCCTCAGCCCGGATCGCCACCAGCACACGGAGGAGATTCACAAGCGCATCGCCGCGGCCCGCGATTCGGGCGAACTGCTCGTGTACTCGGGTCCCGGGGGGATGGGCGCCACGATGGTTGAGGGCGAGCTGACCCCCAACGTCACGCGCCTGGCCGGCGACGCCACCGACGTTGAGCAACTCACAGCGGCGGAAGTGAAGATACGTAAGAGCACCTGGGACATTGTGCGCTTCTACCGCGAGAACCTGCCGGGGTTCGAGGACTGCCGCCTGGTGTGCACGCCGGCGCACGTTGGCGTTCGCGAAACGCGGCAGGCCGTCGGCGACTACGTCATGACGGGACGCGACATCGTCGAAGGGCGCAAACACGAGGACGGCATTGCCCGCTCCAGCTACTGGATAGACGTCCATTGCTGCCTGGGCTACACGAGGCCGCCGGTGGATTTCTGCAAGCAGGCCTGCGGCACGCTGCAGAAGTGCCGTATTCTCGAAGAGGCGCGTGAGCAACTGCCCGAGAGCCTGTATCCGCCCGAGGGCGACTGGGCCGACGTCCCGTATCGCAGTCTCACGGTCAAGGGCGTGAGCAACTTGCTGTCGGCCGGACGCTGCATCTCCGCCGACCACCACGCCATGGGCGCCGTGCGCGTGATGGCCATCTGCATGGCGATGGGCCAGGCGGCCGGGACGGCGGCCGCCATGGCGGCCGGTTCACACCGGGGCGACGTGCGCGGAGTGGATGTGGCGCAACTGCGGCGAGAACTCACGGCCGCCGGCGCCCTGGTCTAGCCCTACAACGTCAAACTTCGCACCACCGAGGCGCAGTCGCCGACGCGCCATAGCCGCTAAGGCGACGGAGCGAGGACATAGACCCGCCTGCCGGCCGGCGGGCAGGGAAGGAAGGACTTGTCCGCCTCCGGCGGGAAGGGCGAACGAACCCAACCGACGTGACGGCAATTATGAATTCATAATTATGAATTATGAATTGGAGTTCACGGCCGATCCCGCGTACGTGCAAAGGCGAACCCATATGGTTCGCCTTACCTTCACTTCACGATGTGACACGACCGCTCCTATGCGGCGCGCCGGGCCGGACAAGATAGAATGCTGCAACAGCGGCAGTTTCCCCTACTCGACTCGGATCGTTATGGTCTTTCTCTGGTCGTTGATGTTGATCAGCTCGCCGGTGGCGCCTTCCTCGACCATCTCGACGATCAGTTCGGGGTCTATCCTCCCCAGTTTGCCTTCGGGCAGCATCCTCAGGCCGGCCTGGGCGAGGGCGACCGGTATCCGCACATTGATGTAGGATTCCTCGCCCGTCTGCTCGATCACGGCGTTGTGGTCCACTACTGTGATGCAGAGGTACTTTTTGTCAGCCACTGTTCCTCCTCTCATCTGTGGTTGTTCTTCTGGCTCCGGTTCGCGTTCCGGCGTCTCTGAGACTTCGAAAGGTTCCAGGCCCTCGGTGCCCATAACGTCCTCCTGGCTGGTGGTCCGAAAACTGCGCGTCTTTTCCCCCAGCAGCTCCGCTTGTGGTTATATCGCAAAAAGCCGATATGTCAACCAAAAGCGAGCATTTCGCCGG
>DAOVRD010000058.1 GCA_030628375.1 Planctomycetota bacterium | reverse complement strand
CCGCCGCCGCCGTCTCGTGCAGCAGGTCCTCATTGCTGACCGTCAGCGACACTTCCGTCAGCTCGCTCGCATAGCGCTCGTGGGCGAAGGTGTAGATGGCGGCCGTCACCGGCACGTAGACGTCGTGGTTGCAGTCGGCCACACTGAGCGCCTTGACCTTCCCCTCCACCATGTGCCTGGGCTCCATGACGCCCACTATCACATAGGGCGAAAAGCCCACGAAGATCAGCTCACCGATGCAGTCTTGGTCACCGAACAACTCGCGGCGCACTGCCTCGCCCAGCACGCAGACCTTGCGCACTTCCTCCACGTCGCCGGGCGTGAAGAAGCGTCCCGCCGCGACCTCCCAGCCCATGGGCTCGGTGAACTCGTGGGTCGTGCCGACCACGCGAGCATGTGGCGCTTCCTTCTGTCCCCGAGTGACACTGGCCTCCACAGTCCGGATCGGCACGGCCGATGCCACTGTCGGGACGATGTCCTTCAGGGCCCGGGCATCGTCCAGCGAGAGCCCCCACGAGCCCTGGCGCCTGGCCTCCAGCAGCTTCTCGCCCTCCAGGCCTGCGTCCCTGACCCGGACGTTGTTGATGCCCATCTGGCGGATCTGGTCGAGCGCTTCCTCCCGCGCTCCCGCTCCGATGCCCGACATTGCGATCACCGCCGCCACGCCGAACGTGACGCCCAGAACGCTCAGGAACGTCCGGAGCTTATGCCGCGCCAGACCGTCCACTATCGCAGTCACCAGTATATCGTTCCAGCGCACGTTTCAGCCCTCGATGTCCAGGGGTCCCTCTCACCAGAAGCCAGGCCGCTCACCCAGACGAGGCTCCTGCATCGCTCGGATTCGCGGTCATCTTCCCGTCAATAATGTGCAGCACCCGTTCGCATCTGGTCACAATGCTTTGCTCGTGACTGACTATCACGATGGTCAGCCCCTCTCCGTGGAGTTCTGACAGCAGGTCGAGCACCTCTTCGGCCGTCCTGGAGTCGAGGTTGCCCGTCGGCTCGTCGGCAAAGACGACCCGCGGCGAAGCGACCAGCGCCCGGGCAATGCCCGTCCTCTGCGCCTCGCCGCCGCTCAGCTCGCCGGGACGATGCGAGAGCCGGTGGCCCAACCCTACGCGCTCAGCCAGTTCGGTCGCCCTGCGTTGGCGTTCGCGCCCCTGCACGCCCTGATAGGCAAGCGGAAGCGCGATGTTCTCCACCACCGAAAGCCTGTGCAGCAGATTGAAGGACTGGAACACGAAGCCTACGGTTGACGCCCGTATGCGCGACAGCTCCCGGTCGCCGAGCGCAGCCACCTCACGTCCCGCCAGCCAGTAGCTGCCGTCCGAGGGATGGTCGAGGCAACCCAGTATGTGCAGCAGTGTGGATTTGCCCGATCCCGACGGCCCGGCGATGCCGACGAACTCGCCCTCTTCGACCGTCAGGCTGACGCCGTCAAGGGCGCGCACACTGGCGCCGGCCCGGGCACCGTAGACCTTACTTAGAGAGCGCGCGTCAATCAACTCCGCCATGCGTCTCAACCTCCTTCGCGCGCGGCTCCGTCCGTGCCGCCCGGTTGTTTTCTGAGTGCCGCCCGTCGTCCTCAGGAGCAAGGATCTCCACCACGGCCGACATCCCGATGCACATCGGCGGCTCCTCCTCCAGCTCAATTGTAACCTGAAACAGTTTACCCGGTCGGACGCGCGTCTCGCCGAAGTACCGCCGTGTCCATACCGCAAGCTCTGGCCAGTCTACCACCTCGGCGACTCGCCCGCCGAAGACCTTGCCTGGCACGCCGGCCAGTTCAACCCGGGCCGGCGCCCCCGGGATGACCTTGAAGTAGTCCGATTCGTCGAGCATGGCATGCACAACGGCCTGCTCCATGTCCGCTACGGCCATGAAGTACCAGCCAGCCTGGAGTTCGGTCCCCTCCTCGGCCCAGCACCAGCGGACGAGGCCCTTGACGGGAGACTCGACCTGCGCCTGCTCGGCTTTGCGTCGTCGCCGCTCGGCCTGGGCACGAAGGGCCTCGAGCCTGGCGTCGGCGGTCTCGAGTTCCGCCTTCGCTGTCTTCAGATCCAGTTCTGCCAGGGCACAGGCCTTCTTGAGGGAGGCCAGGGCCAGCTTCAAGTTGGCCTGCGCAATCGCCCGCTCCAGGTCCGAAGCCCCCGCCAGCGCGTCGTCCAGCTTCGCTCGGGCGGCGGCAACGTCGGCCTGGGCGCGCGTCACCTGCAGCTCACGCTGTCTGACGTCCGCTTCCCGGGCCAGCCTTTGCGAAGCCAGCTTGCGGTAGGCGTCAAGCTGCTGCCGGGCGTGCTGAAGCTGCCGTTCTGCCTCGGCAAGTTCGTTCTGGGCCCTGATGCGCTCCGGCGCCTCGGGACGGGACTCCATCTCCTGAACGTCCAGCCTGGCCAGCGTCACGTCCACCTGCGCCTCCTCCCGCAGCAGGGGGACGAGCTTCTCCTTCAACTGGACCTCGACCTCAGCGGCCTTGCGAAGAGACTCCAGCCGCTTGAGTTCGCTCTGGTCCTGGCCCCGCCAATCGATTGCCAGGCCCGGGCTCAGCCTGGCGAGCGGCTCCCCCTGTTCGACAAGGGCTCCCGTCGCGGCCACCCAAACGATCCGGCCCTGGAAGGGACACCGGATCAGGTGGCTCGACTTCGTCTCGAGGTGGCCGCGCAGGGCCATCACCGGGTCAGCGGTCGGATCGGGTGCCGCCATTTGAGCGGAGGCCGGGACTTCCTGGTGCCACTCAGACCCGGTCGCCTCGACAGCGAGAGCCGGGAAGATCGACACCTCGGCCTTCATGCCCGGACGCACCCGCTCATCGTCGCCCGCCACCGCTACGTGCACGCGCCCGTGCCTCTGCATCACCTCCGTGGCCGTCTCCAGCAACTCAGACTCCGACGCCTCGATGATGGGAAGCACCGCCTCCACTACTCCTTCGTAGACCTGCCCCGGAAGGCCGGGGAACCTGACTTCGGCCGGGTCTCCCACGGCCACGCGCAGCAGCTCTTCTTCCGCGATCTTCGCCTCGACGCGGACCTTCCCCGGGTCAATGATGCGCGCGAGCGCCTGGCCGTAGTGGATGGGCCTGCCGGGACAGAGCCGTTCCCTCGCCGGGTTCCAGTAGTCGTGCCCCAGTCCGTACAGCACGTAGCCTGAGGCCGGGGCGCGCACGTTCAGTGCGTCCATGCGCCTGAGGCTGAGGTCGTACTCCCGCTGAGCCTGCGCGACTTGTGTCTGCCGGCCGGCGTCGCAGAGCAGACGCTGCCGTTCGGATTCCAGTTGGCGGCGGTGTTTGGCGATCTCCAGTTGCGTCTTGAGCTTCTGCGCGGCTACCTCGGCCCGCCGAACGTCGAACGAAGTCGAGAGCGCCTCAAGCCGCTCGCCCAAGCTCTGGAGGTATGTAGCTTCGGCCTCCTGCCTCTTCTGCCCGCCACGGGCCTCCGCCACTTCGGCCGCAGAGCACAGGCCCTCCTTCGTGAGTTCCTGCAGGAGGGCGAGTCGGGCTTCTGCTTCTCGTCGCTGCGTCTCGTTCTCCTCGATCCGGGCGGCGAGCCGAAGGCGGTCAACCTCTGAAGGCAGAGCCCTGAGGGCTTCGAGGTGCTCCTCTGCGCCGTGCAGGTCCGCCTCGGCCGTTAGCACGCGCGATTCGAGCCCGGCCAGGACGGCTTGGGCCTTGGCCTCGATCTGGTGCGCCCCGGCTTTGGCCAGACGCAGTTGCTCCACTTCGTCGCGCAACTCGTCCTCGAGCGAGGGCGTGTAGAGCTTGGCGATCACGGTCCCGGCCTCCACCTGGCTCCATTCAGGAACGATCTCTTCAATCGTGGCAGCGAACCCGGACGCCGGCTGCACGTTCCAGATCACGTCCCGAGTCTTTGTGGCCTCGGCCACGCCCTCGCCGCGGATAACGGAACGGGCGTCTTGGCTGCTACTGGGTGCAAACGACGCAACGGCCGTAGACCCACCGTCGTCTGCCTGGCCCAGCACAACGGCCAGGAGCAGTACCCCGGCGGACACCGCTCTCACCGCCCCACGCCACCACGAAGCCGCCATGTCCTCACTCCTCAGGATTCAGCAGCACCCATTGGCCGTCGGCCAGGCCGGACCCGATGGCAGCCATGGAGCCGTCCGAAGCCAGGACATCAACGCTCCTTGTGCGCCGTTTGGTTCCCTCCAGCGCCGTGACCTTGCCGTCCAGGATGCAGGCCCGCGGGATCACCAACGCATGTGACATGCTTTCCACCTCGACCTCGGCGTACCCGTTCATCCGGGGTCGCATGCCGGGCGGCACCTCGTCCAGCTTGACTTCCACCTCCAGGTACCGCACGCCCGGGCTGTCTTCATCCTCGCTTAGCGTTTCGGCCACTTTCGTCACGGTGCCGGGGACGGCTCTGTCGGGGTGCGCAAGGAGTCGCACCCGGGCCGGCTGGTCAACTACCACGAGCCTGGAGTCGGCCTCGCGCACGCGGCCGTGCAGGACCAGCGAAGATGTGTCAGCCAGCTCGGCGAGCACGAGCCCCGGCCAGGTTGGGTATCCGATGTCGAGTTGCCTGCCCGCGTGAGCAAAGACCACGCCATCGTGGGGCGCAGTGATCTGGGTGTTCTCCAGATCATCTTCGAGCTCCGAGAGCCTCCGGCGCAACGCGTCCAGTGCATTCTCGGCCGATTTGACGCTCGCCTCGGCTGTCTTGACGCGGTCCTCCTTGCTCTGGGCGGCCTGTTCGTACGAGACGCGGGCTTCGGTCAGTTCTGCCCGCGCGGACCCCAGGTCTTCCGGCTGCGCACCTCCCGCGATCTCGTTCAACGTCCTCTGCGCGTGCTGCTGGTCGAGCACGGCAGAATGGTGTGCCAACTCCGCGGCCCGCACGTCCTTGCGGCTCAGAGCGCCCTCCTCGAACAGCTCCCTGGTTGAGGCCAACCAGTACTCGGCATACTGGCAGCCGGCCTTCGCCCGGTCCAGCTGGGCCCGGGCAACGGCCAGCGGGCCGGGCAGCGGCCTGCTCTGTTCCAGATCGAAGCGAGCTTGTGCGACGGCCAGCTTCGCTTCAAGTTCCGCGGTATCCTCCTCGATCTCCGCCTTCGCCCTCTCGAAGGCGATCTGCGCCGCAGTCAGGTTAGCTTCCGCTGTGACGATATCTTCCTTGACGGTCAGTATGTTCTCCTCGATGTCGGCCGTGTCCAGTTCGACGATCACATCTCCAGCGCGCACAGCAGTCCCCTCGGGTAGCAGCTTGAGGATAGGCACGCCGCTGAGCTTGCTGGTGATACGCGTCTTCTCCTCGGGCTGCAGGGCCCCCGGGACGCGCACGGTCCGACGGAACTCGGCGAAGCGTGCCTGCACGACGATCAGCCCGCCGACGGGAGGAGGGTCCTGGCCGCCTCCTGAAGCAATGCCTGCCGCCGTAAGCACCAGCAGGGCGCAGAGGGCGGCCACCCACTTCAGGTGGTCCCCGGTCAGACCTGCGGTGAGCCTTGCCATCATGCGCGCCATGGTTCCCTTCTCACCATCTCCTCTGGCCCGACGGCAGCAAGAAGACCGTCCCCGTCATGCCGGGCAGTACGCGCAGATCCTCGCCCGGCGGTAGCTCGAACAGAATGTCGACGCGCGTAGCCCGAACGCCCGACAGGCGCGGGACGTCGCTCTCCGGCACGAGCACCTCTTCCCGGTCCATGACGACCGGCACGATGGAAAGCACCTCCCCACTGAACGACCTGCCCGGAAAGGCCAGCAACTCGATGCGCGCCCGCGCACCGGCCCTTATCTGTCCGACGTACGGCTCCTCGACGATGGCGATGAACTTCAGCTTCGACAGATCAGCGACGTAGCCTATGCCCTGGCTCGCCGCGGGCAGGTCGTCCCCCAGGCCCACGCGCGCGCGAAGGAAGTGCGGGCGGGTGTTGTAGATGATATTACCGGCCACTGGCGCGCGCACTATCCTCTGTTCCAGGCAGTGGTGGTAGTACTGTAGCTCCTCTTCGGCACCCAGAACGGCGGCCCGGGCCACGGCCAGCTCCGCGTCCCGAACCGGCGCCATCTCGTCCGCCATGGCACGCGCAAACGAGAGGCGCGCCCTGGTCTCTTCGATGTCCATCTCCGCTTCTTGGAGGAGCTGAGCGGGGGCCCCATTCTTCACCTGCGCCAGGCGCGTACTTGCCTCCTGGACGCGGAGCCCGGCCAGGGTCGCCTCGAGTTCCTTGGCTCGAAGCTCTTGAAGCGAATCGAGGTCGGCCGTCCGGGCCAGTTCCAGAAGTTGCCGGGCCCGGTCCCGCTCCAGCTCGGCCCGGCGCAGTCCTGCCTCACCGGCTTCGATCGCGAACCGCCCGGGCTCTGCGCCGAGCTGCTCGCGACGAAGTTCGGCCGCCTTCAGCTCTAGCTCCGCTTTCTGGACCTCTGCCTGCCAGCGGCGCTCCTCGGCAGCAAGACTCAGGCGGAGCTGTTCGAGTTCGGCCTGTGCAAGCTTGGGTGCATCCTCCGCCCTCGCCACGTAGGCCCGGGCCGTATCACCGGTGGTCTCGAGTATTACGTCCCCCTCTTCCAGCCAGGCATACTGCGGCGCCAGGCCGAGGATGGTCCCTGCATCCTTGTCGTTGGTGAGAACTGCCGCCTTCTGCATGGGCTCTACATACCCGGCAAACCTCAGGGAGCGTGGCGACCCCGGCTCAGCCCCGTCTGCGCCCGCGGTGCGGGCTCCCTGGCCGGGCCGCCGGGCGGGCGCTTCGTCGGGCACGATCACCGCAGTGCCGCCCAGCCCGGCCATCAGGCCCTCGGGGGTCTGTTCGAGGGCGATCAACACTTCGAACTCCTTGGGCCTGGACCGTTCGAGTTCCGTAATGGGGGGCGACTCCAGGTCGTCCTCCACACTCGCCACGTCCAGCGCCGTCACACGGCCCGCGAGGACCTCATCGGGCAGCGCCCCTAGTTTGACCTGGGCCTGCTGGCCAGGACGGAGACGCCCCAGGACGGCCTCACTGGCCCGACCTCGGAACCGAAAGGCATTCCCACTGATGATGGAGCATATCCGCCGACCCCAACTGACCGTTACGCCCGGGGCGATTTTCTCGACCTGGCCGCCCCCCGTGTACGTCTTCTCATAGACCACAATGCCGTCGGCGGGAGCGTAGCGCGTGGCGTTCGTGATCGCTGCCTCCCAGAACTCGAAGTCCTTCCGAGCGCGCGACAGGCGCGTCTCGGCCTGCCGCACCTTCAGGTCGCATGCGGCCGCCGTCATGGCCAGCTCGGCCACCTCCAGCTCCGCGTCCACCTGGGCCATGGCTAGCTCGGCTTCGGCGATCTCCAGGTCGTATGCGTCAGCGCCCTGCTGCACCTTCCCCAGGCGGGCCTGAGCCAGGGCGACGTCGGCGGCCGCCAGGTCGAGCGCGAACCGCGCCTCGATCAGGGCCTGGCCGGACTCAGCCCGGGCCTCCACCATCGCTTCGGCTGCCTTGACTTGCTCCTCCGCTTCGGCCAACTGGGCCTGCGCGCGCTCCAGCTCCGATTGGACGCTGGACAGGGCAACGGGGTCAGGCAGTCCCTTCAGTCGCTTGATCGCCAGCCGATGAGGCTCCAGGCGGGAAGGCAGTTTCTCCCGCGCCGCCTCCAGTTCGCTCTCGGCCGTCGCGAGCTGCGCTTGGGTCCCCGCCAACTCGAGTTCACGCCTCTTCACAACCCCCAGGGCATCCTGCTTGTCCCGCTCCCAGAGCCTCGTCTCCACGCTGAGCAGGAAGTCGCCCTTCTTCACCCGGGTTCCCTCGGGCACGATCTTCTCGATGACGCTGGCCCTGTACTTCGAATGCACCTCGCGACGGCCGACCCAGACGGCATCCGATGCTTCGATCTCACCTGGAACTTCGATCGGCGCGCTCGTCGCAGACGACGACCGGCCGGCGATGCTCGCCGTTGCCAGCACTGCAAGCAGCGCCAGTGCCAGGCGGCGCGTCCCCGCTCTCGCGCATAGTCCGATCATGCCTTACTCTCCGTGCAGAGGCTAGTCGGCGAGAATCGCCACCTCTTCGCCCGCGGCAAGACCGGCCGCAACGGCGATTCTGTCGCCATCCTCCAGGGCCACCTCAATTCGCCGCGGCTCCCATCCTTCTCCCCGGCGCACAAGCAGCCACCACTCGTCTTCGGACTTGCTCACACAGGCCCGGGGAATGGCCGTGGCGAGCAGGGGCTCACCGACCGTGACAACGCCTTCGCCGCTCATGCCGTGCGGGAAGTCCATCGGCTCGGCCGCTTCGAGCTCTATGACCACGTCGTAGACGCGCAGGCCCGTCTCCTTGCGCTCCTCGCGGCGGGCGAACCGGCCTGTGGCCGACAGGTCCTCGCTGGTCATGCCGACGGCCGAGACCATACCCGCGAGCTTCCTACCCGGCAGGCATCGAACCGCGACTTCAGCGGGCTGGCCGATGGCGAGCCTGGCGACCTCCTCTTCGGTCGCGCGTGCAACGAAGGCCGCAGCGGACGGATCAACCAGTGCCGCTATGGTGGCCGTCCAGAGGGGACCCACGCCGGGCCGGGCCTTGCCCCCGACGTAAATCGGCGGCCAGATGACAATCCCCGAGATGGGAGCCGGGCGCGTCTCATTCCGGCCGGCGTCCACCCAGCGCTCCATATCCGAGCGGCGCACGTCAACCACCCGCTCCGCCTGCGTGAGTTCTGCCGCCCGCTGCTCCCGGGCAGCCGCTTCTGCCTGTTTCGCCGCCTCAAGGCTGGCCCTGGCTACGGCGACCGCGCGTTGGGCGACGACCAGATCCGGTTCCACGGGCTGAAGCCTGAGTGCGTGCAAGTCGGCCTGAGCCCCCTTCAGCCGGGCCTGTGCCAGGCGATGCTCGTGCTCGAGCCCCCGCACGGTCTCCTGCGCGATCACGTCTCCCTCGGGAAGAGCCCTGACCCGCGCCAGGGCCGCCGCAGTCGCGTCGAACTCCAGCCGGCGCCTCTCGAGCGCCAGCTCCGCCAGGCGCACCTCTTCCTCCGTCGCGCCCTCTCTCAGGGCACGAAGGTGCGACTCCGCCCGGCGGAGGGCAAGCTCGGCGATGCGCACGGCGCGCTCGTCCTCGAACCGAGCCATTCGGGAGCGTGCACGTGCCCTCTCGGTCAGCACGCGGGCCCTTCTGACCTGCCGCTTCCGGTCGGCAATGCGGGACTCGACGACCTCGTTCCTGACCACAGCAGCCGGCTCGCCCTCGGCGAGCACGCTTCCCTCGTCCGCCATCCAGTGGACGACCATCCAGTAGCGGTAGTGGCTGACCACTTCGTGTCGGCGCGTGGACCTGACCTGGCCGGGCAACGTCAGCGTTGGAGCGAACTGACGCCGTTCAGCGAACACGCTCAGGCCGCTGGGCAGGAGGGGAACCGGGCACTGAACGTCATCGCGCCCGGTGCCGAGGGCATGACTGAAGCCCAGGCCGGCGGCCAGACAGAGGGCCGTCAGCCATAATCCAACCGCCCAGGAATGTTGGTGGGTCCGAACCATCCGGCGGTGATCCCGAAGAGCGACAGGAGACCGGAGGGGCAGTGTAGTCTTATACGGGCCTGGTTGCCCGGTGTCAACTATAATCTCGAAAGACGCATCTGTTCTTGGGGGGTTCTTCGCATTAGCCACGACGGAGTCAGGCGCGGGAATCCAGGCCTGCGCGCCGTCCCTTGGACGCCGATGAGGAGAGACGCCCCCCCACTCATGCCGCGTGGCTCCTCTTGCTTCGGTCGAAGGGGCCCCTGAATAAACACGAAGACTTTCGTTGACATGACGAAGCGTTTCGTGTATGATCTCTCTCAAGCGGAGGAACGACCCAAAGGAGAGGAGCCGTCATGCCCAACAAGGAACCGCGTCGGCCGACGGATGGTGAGCTTGAGATCCTGAGAGTTCTGTGGCAGCACGGGCCCAGCACGGTGCGGGAGGTCCACGAGATCCTGGCAGCGGACAAGCGCACCACCTACAACACCACGCTCAAGCTGATGCAGATCATGAATGAGAAGGGCACTGTCACGCGTGACGAGTCGCGGCGACCGCAGGTGTATCGAGCCAGTCTCCCGGAAGAACGAATGCAGCAGCGGCTGGTCTCGGATCTGCTGCACCGCGCCTTCGGTGGCTCGGCCCGAAAGCTCGTGGCGGCCCTGACGGCCACCGATATCTCCGAAGAGGAACTGGCAGAGATCAGGCAGTTGCTCGACGAGCTTGAGGAGGAGGAGCAATGAACGCCTTGGTCAATGACGTCTTCTCGAACTCGGTGGCTCAGCGCGTTGGGTGGGCGCTGATCCATTTCGTGTGGCAAGGCGCCGCAGTAGCACTGCTGCTTGCCCTGGTGCTGCAATGCCTGCGGCGACGCTCGCCTCAGATCCGCTGGGCCGCGTCCTGCGTAGCTCTCGCGTTGATGATGGTGCTGCCCGTGGTGACGGCTTGCCTGGTGTCGGTGGATGCGCGGACGGCGGGCGCCGGTTGGGTCGCTTCGCCGGCAAGTGCGCCTGCCTTGTTGCCACAAGCAGAACTGCCCGACCTCGGCGCGCCGGAGTTCTCGGCCGTGGGTGCATCTACTTGGCCGGCGGAGGATCAGGTCGGTGAGGCTGCCATGTCCCCTCGCGTTCCATGGCGGGAGAGGCTGGCGGCCTTCGTCGAGCCCTCCCTGTCCTGGATTGTGCTCGTATGGCTCGTTGGCGTGCTGGCGCTGTCCGTCTGGTACCTGGGGGGATGGTGGCAACTGGCACGGACGAAGCGGTCGGGCACGCGTCCTGTGGAGGGCGCGGTCGCTGAGGCGTTCGGGCGGCTGATGGGGCAACTGGGGGTCAGTCGGCCGGTCAGGCTGCTGGAGTCTGCACGGGTCGCGGTGCCTGTGGTCGTGGGTTGGCTCCGTCCTGTGATCTTGTTCCCGGCGAGCGTGCTGTCGGGTTTCACGCCCGAGCAGCTTGAGGCCGTTCTCGCTCACGAGCTGGCACACATCCGCCGCTACGATTGCTTGGTCAGAATCATCCAGGCGGCCGTCGAGACGCTCCTGTTCTACCATCCGGCCGTCTGGTGGGTCTCCGGGCGCATCCGACAGGAAAGCGAGCACTGCTGCGATGAGCTTGCGGTCGAGGTCTGCGGTGACAGGCGGAGCTACGCACGGGCGCTTGCCAGGGTTGCGGAACTGGGTCGCCGAAAGCCCCAGGTGGCCCCGGCAGCCAGCGGCGGGAATCTGCTGGACCGCATCCGTTCGGTCATCAGTGCTGAGGGGGAACGAAAGACGGCCTCTTCGCCCTGGCTTGCCGGCATCTCGACCTGCGCCGTGGTTCTCGTCCTGGCTGCGGGGCCCTACGTCCGCGCCCGCGTGGCCACCTATCTGGGTGAGTCCGCGACCCAGGCGTCCGAAGAGCAGAACGTTCCAGCGTCTGCCGGAGGAAGAACTGGTCAGGAAGCGTGGCCAATTGAAGCTACCCCTCCAGGCGAGTACGCTCTTGCCTTCGACGGGAGTAATGACTTCGTGGAAGTGCCAGATAACGAGGTCCTGGATGTCGGCGGGGAGTTCACCGTAGAAGCATGGGTCAATGTCCGGGATACGGCGAACGGCGGGACCGTAGTCTCGAAGTACACGATCGGCAATGGGTATCGCCTTGGGTTAGTGCACCAAAGGAGCAAGCCGAACTTCGGCTACCTCCAACTCACTGTGGGTAACGGCGAGCACCCTGTGTGGACTAGCATCGGTGTAACCCGGACGAACGGCGAATGGGTCTCCTGTGACGTAGAGAAAGGGCGATGGACTCATGTTGCAGCTTCGTGGAACCAAGGCAATGTGTGTCTCTTTGTTGACGGTGAAGAGATTCCTCAAGACACCTCCTTTGAGCCGATCCCTCGTGCTCCCGTTCCTCTGCTGATCGGCTTGGTGCGCCAGGGGCAACGGAGTGAGTATTTCGACGGTCGGATTGCGGAAGTTCGCATCTGGAACGTATCGCGAAGCCAGGAAGAAATACGCAGGGACGTGACAACACTGCTAAGCGGGAACGAGCCCGGGCTCGTCGCCTATTGGCCTCTTGAGAAGGGTTCGGGCCAGATTGCCGCCGAGATTTCACCACGCAAGAATCATGGGCGTCTAGGCGTATCTCCCGGAGCCGACGGATCTGACCCCAAGTGGGTCAGGCTTGGCAGCGCCGTCCCCATGCTTGAAACGTACGCCGGCAAGTCTATTGAGGAATGGATGCAAATCTTTGTTGCACCTGGTGATGGGAGTGACGCTTCTGACGCAGTTCGCGCTCTGGCTGAGATTGGACGCCCGGCCGTGGGGCCGCTCGTCAAAGCGCTACGCACGGAAGATGAGAGCGCACGCATACGAGCAGCGGCCGCCCTTGGCGAAATGGGGCAGCTCGCAAGAGAGGCCGTTCCGGCGCTCTCCCAGGCACTCAGAGAGGGAATTGGCGAAGCCGCTGTTGCTTTAGGACGCATTGGACCTGAAGCCGCTGCTGGCGTCCCGGCGCTGATTGAAGCCCTGGGCGACCCCCACAGGGCCCGACTCGCAATACGAGCGTTGGGAAGCATCGGACCTGCCGCCAAGGATGCAGTGCCGGCCCTTGCAGAACGACTGGAACACAAGGACAAGCAAGTCGTTATACGAGCCCATGCTGCTCTCGCACGTATTACCGGAGATTACGATACTCACGTCCCGTTCCTGGCGGAAGCGCTCAAGAGCGAGGACCGAGACTCTCGCGCTTATGCGGCGCAGGCGTTAAGCGAGCTTGGTCCGCCAGGCAGGTCCGCACAGGCCGCGCTCCAGGAGGCGACTGGTGATGAGCATCCCGCGGTGCGTGAGTGGGCCTGGCTTGCACTGGCAACCATTCGATCTGCCCAAACAGTTGAGAGATTCGTGTGGGCAGCGCTGAGAGGAGACGATGAAGCCGCGTTAGAGTCGTCTTCGGGCCTCCCCAGCAATAGCATCAAGACGCAGGCGGAGCCGGTGCGCAAGTTGGCCGAAATGAATCCGCGCTGGCACTTCGAGCCGGCCACGGTGGTTTCGACGCCGGCAATCGGATTCGTTGTAGGTTCCACAGAACTCCAAGGCCCCGGCCTTGCTGATGGTAGAGGGTCCCTTTGTTTCACGCTCAAGCGCGAGGATGGACGGTGGCAGATTGTCGACATCGACTTCGAGACACAGGAAGGAATCCACGGGGAGATCGACGCCTTTCTCGAACGCCATCCTGGGGCTCGGATCTGGCGCCGTCCCGTTGACACGTTACCTGGCGCCGGAATGCCTGCCTTGCCAGGGAAGTCGAGGCCACCATTGGCCTTCGGCCCGGTGATCGAGCGGGTGGTGAAGGATGACAGTGTCGGAGAGGCCATGTTACTCACCAACGAACGTGTGGTCTTTTCGGCCGACGACGTGTTCTGGCTCAATGATGATAAGATCGCTCCGTGGCTCATGGTGCGGCTCAGCCCTAATGGGGCATATCTTCTTCATGCCAGAGTGCACAAGAACGAACATGAGGAACCTGGGGCCAGGGCGTCCTACGCCCTTTTTCTTCGAGATGTCGTCACGCGGAAAGATGTGCGCGTTCCAGTGCCTCCATATCCAGACGGATGGCAGGATGTTTGCATCGGGTTCAACCCGTTTGACCAAAGGGGAGAGAGAATGGCCATTATGGCCTTGCGCGGGCCCAGGGAAACGGAGGTGATCCTCTTCGATATCGCTGATGGCAAGGTGAGTGCGACGGGCATCAAAGGAAGATTCGCCTTTGCACGCTTCGACCGCACCGGTCGCCGGCTCATCGGAGTGCAAGATTCGGAGGTGTTTGTCGCGACGCTGCCGTCACTGGAACGCACACGTCTCGACCTTTCGCTGGGGGGCCGCCGGACACTTCCGAACAGCGCTTGTCCCACAGCTGACGTCATCTGTCTGTATCAAGTCCGGGGCGTGCCAGGCGAGCGCCGTGGCACGCAGGCAATTGCTCTCTATGACTTCGAAGCAAGAGAGAAGATCGCGGATCTCCCCACGCATGAGGAGAACTCGCAGCTTGACGACCTTGAGACACAATGGACACCCGACGGGCGCTACGTATGCTACTACGACCTGGCCGATGGGCTGCAAGGAAGGATCAGGGGTACGCGCGTCTGGGATCGCGTTGTGGGAAAGGAGAAGGCGTTCGTGGAGGATGCTGCGCCAATAGGGCCGGGGCCGGCGGGTTCATACATCTTTCTGGTGCGGACCCGGACGGGCGATCACCGTCCAATTCTCTATGACGCTTCCACAGGGCGTTCCTGGGAACTTGGCGACGCCAGCATGCGCCTGCTGCACGGAACCGGACGAAAGATCGCCTACGTCAAGACTGCGCCGGACGGTAAGAGGACTGTGTGCGTTGCGGAGATCCCCATTCCTTCAAGGACGCCATGACCCGCGCTTCCTCTGCACAGCCCCAACACCCAGAACCGTGACGATACCCACGTCCCACTGGTTCGGCCGCGTGACGACGTAGCTGGGCCAGCAAGGCGTGTTTGCCCTGGCCGAAGGTCCTTGTTCGGTCGACTGGGGCCCCCGCCGGCCTGGCTTGCCGCTCTCCTGTGCGTCTGAGGCCGGGTTAGCGTGCAGGGAAAGCCACAGGAAAAGCTCCTTTCCATGACAGAACGCTGACATTACTTCTGTATACTCGCCCTTGTCGAAGCTCGCGATTTCGCTACCATATGTTCGGGGAGGGTCGGACCATGTGCCGAGCGAGGTCATTGCTGGTTGCCGCTGCGTTGGTCTTTGTCATCGGCAGCGTGGTGTCGGCGGACTCCGCGTCTGTTCTGCTGGAGGAAGCGGCGTACGCCGAGGAAGTGGTGGGCAACCTCGATCGCGCGATCGCCGTCTACCGGCAGGTCATCCAGGACGCGACGGCCAACCGCCGCTACGTGGCCGAGGCCCACTACCGGCTCGGCAAGTGTTACCTGACCAAGGGGGAGAAGGAGAAGGCGCGCGAGCAGTTCAAGCTGGTCGCGAGCCGCTACACCGACCAGGCTGAGGTCGTCCGTGCGGCTCAGCGCGAACTGGGTAAGCTGGTTGGCCACGGCCAGCCAGCGGCTGCGGTGCCCCCCGAGGCCGGTCAGGCGCAAGCGGCGCACTGGGTTCCCCTGCAGACGGTAGTCGAGCGTCAACTCGGGGACCAGGCATTTCTTGATCTGGAGACCGGGCGGGAGCTTGCTCACCCCGGCCCCACCGACAGCGAAGAGGTCCTCCGATGGAGAAGACTGAGCGGTGTTGACCTCTGGGCTATCACGGCCGGCCAGCCGAGGCTGGCGTTCCTGGGCATGTGGCTGATCCCGCTTTCCGAGTCTGACTGGGAGCACGCGAAGTCGCGGAGCCT
>DAOVRD010000104.1 GCA_030628375.1 Planctomycetota bacterium | reverse complement strand
GATCTGCTTCAGTTCGGCTTCGAGTGTCCCGGTGACCAATTCCCGAGCCGTGATCCGCTCGATGAGATGTAGGAGCGCCGATTCCTGTTTCACCCGCTTTCGGCCGTAGAACCAGAAGCACAGGAATCCGGCCAGGATAAGGCCCGCGCTGATGAAGTAGGCAGGCTCGCCCATCTCAAACATCACGAATCCAAACCCCACGATACCACCAATCTGAAGCCACGGATACAGCGGGGCACTGAAGGCCGGTCGGTAGTTCTGGAGGCCGCTCTCGCGCAGGACGATGACCGACAGGCACGAAAGGATGTACGTCAGGATCAGCACCGTGGAGGCCGCCTCCACCAGCACGTAGAGGTCCAGAAACAGGCTCACCAGGATGACGGCCCCCGTGACGGCGAGGGCAGCATGCGGCGTCTGGAAGCGGCGGTTCACCCTGGACAGCGGCTCGGGCAGCAACCGGTCGCGGCTCAAGGCCAGCAGGTAGCGAGAGGCGGACATGATGCCCGCGTTCGCAGTTGATACGAACGCGAGGATCGCGCCGATGCTCATGGCCACGTAGCCGAACTGGCCCATGATTGCCCTGCCGCCATCGGAGATCGGCGTCAGAGAGCCGTCCAGTGTCTCGCTCGCCACCACACCGCTGGTCACGAAGACCGCAAGCGTGTAGACCAGCGTGACTGACACAAGCGACAGCGTCAGCCCGAGAGGGATCGTTCGGCCCGGCTTGCGGACTTCCTCAGCGATACTGGCGACCTTGAGCAATCCCCCGTAGGAAACGAAAACGAATCCGGTTGCGGTGAAGATCCGAGCCAGTCCGTAGGGGGCAAAAGGGATCAGCAGTTCCGACCGCACCTGCGACATGCCGACCAAAATGTACATGGCCAGCAGGCCGAACAGGCCGACGACCAGAACGACTTGCACCCGTGCGGCCTCGCGGACGCCAACCACGTTCAGCCCGACGAACAACAGGCAGAGAACCGCTCCCGCCAGCAGGCCGTGAATATGGACGATCAACGCGGCGAACGTGGCCATGCCGACAATGGCAAAGGCGCTTTTGAGTGACAAGGAGAACCAACTCAGGATGCCGGCCACAGTGCCGACCCCCGGCCCGAACCCGCGCATGATGAAGAAGTAGTCCCCGCCGGCCTTGGGCATGGCCGTAGTCAGCTCGGCGATGCTGAGCGCCCCTGCCGTGGCAAGGACACCCGCCAGAAGGTAGGACCAGATCACCCCCGGGCCGGCTATTGCGTGGGCCATGCCCGGCAGCACGAAGAGCCCCGAGCTGATCATGGCGCCCGAGGCTATGCAGAAGACGTGGCCCAGCCCCAACCCCCTGCGCAGATGCGGTGTCGTTGTTGCCATGGCGTTGCCCCGGCCTAACGGGATGGCCCCGTCTGTGAGGACTTGAGCTAACGCCCTTTAGTTTACCAAGAAAGGCCCGATCTATCCCGTCCCTGGGCGCCCGACGTTCAGATCCGAGGACGACACGCTCACCTACGTCGCCATCGTCGCTCCGCTCCAGGCTTGAGGTTGCAGGCTGGAGACTGTAGGGTCTGCCGGCCGTTTGTCGTTGCCGTACCTGAAAGCCTATGGACTACAGCCTCCAGTCTGCCGTTCTGGGCGATTCGCCAAATAGAAGAGGCCGGAGGGGGGATAGGATTCGCCGGCCCTCGCGTCCTCAAGCAGACCATCAACCAGGAGCTGCCCCCCGACTTCCAGACCGCCGAGTTCCTGCTGGAGCACGGCTTCATTGACATGATCGTAGAGCGCAAGGACATCAAGCCGACCGTCGCCCAGGTGCTCTCCTACCTGACGTAAGCCGACTTCCCGGGTCTATTCAGCCGTCTCGGCCCACCAGTGACGCTGCAGGCCGGCCACATTCTTCTGCGCGGGGCTTTCGGCTCCCTCACACGCCCCCGACATACTACTGTGCCAGCCCAGATTCCGTCATGACCGATCGTTGTGATGACCGTGACTTGCGCATTCCTTCTTGGTTTCCGCTTCTGCTGCGAAAGATACGCCCTGAGCGCAAGGACGATTTCTTGCCGACTCAGCTTCCGGTAGGCCTTCACGTTGTATCTCACATTGCGCGGCTGATCGAGCATCCAATTGTCCACATCTGGCATCTGCATAAGACTATCCTCTCGCCCTTATCGCGCAAGCGCAAGCCTTTCCGCTGTTTCCGAGCCCCTCGGGTTCTGTCCCTTGCGCAGCGACGGTCCCCCACTACCTTTCCAGCCCGATGCCTCGCATGCCCTCCCCAAAGCCCCTTCTCGTCCACTTCTCGCGGTATGCTCTAGTGAACTGGTACTGCAATGCACGTCCTAAGCCCACTTCGCCAAGCACCTCTTCCAACGAGACACCCCTGTCGCTGATCCGCAGATTGCCCAGGATGCGGTACACGATCTTGTCCGCGGAGCAAATCAACGCGTTCTCAGCGATGCCGAGAAGGTACGCCAGGGATTCGGTCTCCCCTGCGTCGAGCTTCTCGACGTAGGACAAGTCGAACTGATTCCGGAACGAAACTGCCTCGGAAGGCATCACATCGAAAACCGCAACACGGCCGTCTGTACCGTAAGGGAGAAGGTCGAAATCGTGCCTTTCGCCGTCCTCTGTCTCATAGAAATGAGCTTCAATTTCGGCGACCGTCCGTGACAGATACACATCGCACCGGTCAATTACCTGGTCCCATATGCTTTGCCTAAACAGCTCGATGACGACGTTTGCATCAAGGAGGAGCAATCTGAACTTCTTCCGCATCCTCGATCTCCTGCTCGATGTAGGCCATCGCCTTCTGCCTGCTCACGTCCAGGTATTCGGCGAAACGTCCGATAGAGACCTCCCCCCGGCGCAGAGCCTTGACTGCAAGAGCATGGTACCGCCCCGGCCACTTCGGTGGCTTTGTGTCCTCACGTTCTCCGAAAAGCTGCGCGAGCACTTTCGCCCTTTCTATCTCCCCCGTAGTCGTCTCTTTGTCTCCCGGTCCCCGGCCGTACAGGAAGTGCAAGTGCCATACCAGCGCTTCAGTCGACACGTCGAACTGTCGCGCTATGTCAAAAAGCGCCTCAAAGGACACTTTGCCGTCCCTCATCCGGCCGCTGACGGCCACGCGCATCGCGTCAGCCGGCATCAGAAGGTTACGCGCAAAACAGGTCGCCAGTTTCTCTTCCTGCTCGCTTGCGACACAGCTCGAAACGTCAGTCTCAGAGCGGAATACGTCCCATGTCACGACGTGGAACAGCTCATGGGCCAGGTCGAAATTGCGACGCCACCGCACGTTAGCTGAGTTCAGCAGTATGGCAGCGCCAAATGTCTCGCTTTTCGTGCAAGCCGCGGTGCCCGTAGGCTCAAACTCCCTATGGAACACCTTGACTCCACAGACCTCCTCGAGAACCCGCAGCAGTTCGTGCCCCGGCCTATTGCCCACCTGCAGCTCTCCGCGCACCCGCAAGGCAAGACGTTCCGCATCAACGTAGCTGAATGCTGCCCCATCGCCCTTCCCATCCGGCAGCTCACTGGGGATAGGCTCACCGCACCACATCTCCAGATTGTGGTACTGCTCACACAGCCTTAGAAACTCAGCCTCTATCTCCTGAGGCCGTTCGGCAGGCCTCTCACGCCACAGGACCCCCTCGCGAGGGAGTGGCCCGTCGGCTAGGAAGAATGACAGAGAGCGACGGTAAACACTTCCCAGGACCTGGAGCTGGCTCAGCCTCGGTTCCCTCTTGCCGTGCTCGAATTCCGAGACCGAGGATTCTCCTATCTGAGTGCGCTCACGGACCTGGGAGAGAGTCAAACCGGCGCGTTCTCTTGCGTACCTCAACCTTTCGCTCACCCCCATAGCCTAGCCCTCCTCTTTCCCTTTTCCAGAATATTATAGGCGAATTTGGGGGGCTTTTCAAGTTATTCTTTCTAAGATAGCGAAGGTGGGAGCTTACTGCTCGAATGTCGTAGTGCGCGTCGCGTAGTTCCGAGACTCCCGACGCCGCACGGTTTTGCCGCCACGGACCGCGCGCGTGTTGATCACGCGCAAGTGGCGGCAGTCGCAGCACCACCACTCCAGGCCCTTCTTCGCGTCTCCCCGTCCTCGCTCTTTGCTATGCATTCAGCGTCGGCTTCGCTGGAGATCGGAGAGCTTGATGCGGCGCCGTTCGGGCTTGCGGCCCGCTGTGGCTCCGTAAAGGACTACGCCCTGGAGGGAGGCGGCTGCGATGCAGCCCACCGCGCAGTCGAACCGCCGGCGTCGCTCCGCAGGTGACGCTCCGCGACACGCCGACGCCTTTGGCGGGGCAAAGGGAATTGACTTGACAGGTGGCGAGCTTGGGCGTGCTTCAGGGTGGAATCCTTCGGGCAAGCAGCTCAAGCGCACGCTCGGGCACCTGCCGGGCTGCCTAAGACGGCTCCCCGCGCTGAAGCTCGAAGGACGGAACCCGCGCCAGATCGGCGCAACTACCTACTCTTCCCTCTCGGTGCCCCTGATCTTCCAGCCCCCGTCAGACCGGGAGAGCAGATAGGTCGACCGCCTCTCCCACTCTCCCATCTGGCTCACCACGCCGGAGACGCGGGCGTTATCGCCCTCGACGGTCACGACCGCACTGCTCAGGTCGAGATCCATCACAGCACCGCGCTCCTCCAGCATGTCCACGAAGCGAACGATGCCCTCCTTACCGCTGCCGCGCCAGCCCTCGTAGTCGTCCGCCAGCAGAGCCATGGCCGCCTCGGCGTTGTAGGCCGCCATGGCCGCCTCGTAGTCCCCGAGGAGCTTGAGGGCCAGTTCCTCGTCAGTCGGCCCTCCGGACCCCACGAGCGCACACCCCATCAGAACCGCTGCAGAGAGCAGCACTGCCAGCACCCCAGACGATCTCCCCTTGGTCATACTTACCCTCCTTGCCCAGCGCATGTTCCGAGTGCCGATGGCCGAGCAGCCTACCGCACGCGCGCGACTGAGTCAAGGCGAGGACCGCCAGCGACAAAGGGGCAAAGGGAATTGACTTGACAGGCGGGGGGCTTGGGCGTACTTTGGGGTGGAATGTTCTGTAGATGCATCTCGAGTCCCACCGGAGAACGGAACAGGAGGATCGCATGTTCTTTACGGGCATAGCCGACGAAGCCGGCGACGATATCGAAACGCAAGTCAAAGCACACAAAGAGCTTGGGTGGAAACACATTGAGCTGCGGAACATCAGCGGCGTGAGCCTGACCGACCTGTGCGACCGCTCCTTCGACGAGGTGGTCCAGAAGCTGACCGACGCCGGCCTTGCCGCCTCCTGCTTTTCGGCGCAACTGTGCAACTGGGCCCGGCCCATCTCCCAGCACCCGGACATAGACCGTCACGAACTGGAGCGCGCCATCCCCCGGATGCAGAGGCTCGGCTGCGCCTTCATCCGCACCATGAGCTATCCCAACGCCGGATGGCCCGAAGACGAATGGAGAGATGAGGTCATCGAGCGAATGAAGGTGCTGGCCGCAATGGCCGAAGACGGCGGCGTTACGCTCGTGCATGAGAACTGCCACGGCTGGGCCGGGCTCGGCCCCGACCAGACGCTCGAACTGCTGGACAAAGTCGGCTCGCCCAACCTGAAGCTGGTATGGGACACCGGCAATCCGGTCGGGAGCGGGCAGGACCCCTGGGAATACTACAAGGCCGTGAAGGACCATATCGTCTACGTCCATATCAAGGACGCCGTACACAAGGAGGGCTCGACCGACTACACCTACCCGGGCGAGGGCGAAGGCCGGGTCCGGGACGTGGTGAAGGACCTGTTGGAGAGCGGATACGATGGCGGGTTCTCCATCGAGCCCCACCTGGCGGCCGTCGTGCACGAAGGGAAGGCCGCCTCGCAGGCCGAGAGCGCATACGAGAAATACGTGGAATACGGCCGACGGCTGATGAAGATCATGGAAGATATCAGGTAGCCGATCGGCTCAGCGACGGTTCCCAGGTGAGCGGCAAGGGACGGACACCTCAGGCAGAGAGGTCGTTGATGGCTGCAAGGCTTGATGTGGTTGGCAAGATCCAACAGATGTACGACGCGGGAAAACAGCCCATCCCCTATGCAACCTTCATGCGCGTGTTCAACGAGCTGCTGCAAGATCGCGTCAAGGTTGTGCCCTGGGAGCCGGCTGATGAGCTCCGCGAGCACTTCCGCGCGGTGTGCATGGCTGTCAGCGCGGGCGTACTGGATGTGGAAGACCGGGGTCCACAGCGAATCGAGGAGTTCCGCACCAAAGTCTATCCCGTGTGGAAGGCCAAGCTCCCGCCCGAAGAATTCAAAGAATACGAGCAGATACTGGAGGGCGCGCCACCCGGCGAAGAGGGCCCGGGACGGCAGGAATGGTTCGCCCGAGCGAAGGCCGAGCAGCGATCCCGTGAACTTTCCGCAAAGCTGGGGTTGAAGGAGCTGGAGACGGAGGAAGCCGCCGCGCCTGCTGCCAAAGAGGCCGAGCCCGCGCGCCAGGCGCCGGTGCGTTTCGCCGACGTGAACGAGCTTTGCGACGCCATCCGCAGGGGCGACGTCGAGGTCAGATGGGACTCGGCAAGGACCGAGGGGGACATCGCACGCTATGGTTTCCAGGGCGTTGAAGTGGTCGCCCGGGTGGCCAGGCGGGGGCAAAAGGAGTATGTCGTTCTTACAGCCGGCCTGGGCCGTCTGGCAGTCCGGAATCCCGAAGAACGCATTGACGAGTTTGCAGCGGAGATGAGATACCGCCGGAGGGCCGACTACGCTTACGTGCGCAGGGACGAGGAGTTCGTCTACACCATGAGAGTGGGACCCAACACAACGAACGTCGCGTGCACTTCTGTGGAGGCGGGTGGCGAGGACGACATCATCCGACGCATTGAGAAGCTGCACTGGGACCTGGGCGAACTCGTCGAACGCATGCGCAGCAGTGCGCGCTAGACGACACGCGGAGATAGCGCGGGGCGCGGCCCGGTGCAGATCTGAGGAACCGTGCAAGCTATCCCCCTGGCTCAGGGCACGTCCAGTGAAGGCCACCATCATCTCGACCGGGGCGGAACTCGTCGCCGGACGGACAGTCGACACGAACGCCGCCTTCCTGGCGGCCGGATTGGTCCGCCCGGGCTTCAGCGTCCAACGGCTGCTGGCGGTGGGTGACGATCCGGACGCGCTCCGCGACGAGGTCGTCCGGTGCTCGCAAGACAGCGCCCTCATAATCGTCACCGGCGGGCTGGGTCCCACGGCCGACGACCGTACCCGCGGGGCCATCGCTCAAGCCGTCGGCCGGGAACTGGTGGAGGACACAGAATCCCGCAGGCACGTCGAGGACCGGCTGCGGAGCTTCGGCCACCCGCTCACGGAGCGCCACCTGAGGCAAGCGTTCTTCCCCGCCGGCTCAAAGGTGTTCCCGAATCCCGTGGGCACGGCGCGCGGGTTCGGCTGCCGCGTTAATGACACGTGGGTAGTGGCAATGCCCGGCGTGCCGCGCGAAATGCGGTCCATGTTCCGCGAGAGCGTGCTGCCGTTCCTGCTGCAGGAGCTTGCGCCCTCGGACTGCGTGATCGTTGAGACGGTGAACATCTTCCCCGCATCCGAATCGGAAGTGGACGCGCGCATCTCCGACCTGACGGCGCCGGACCGCAACCCAACCACGGGCATCACGGTGGGAGACGGCGTGATCTCGATCAGCCTGCGCTCGCAGGCAGCCCAGGAAGACCAGGCCAGGCAACTGATCCGGCGGGACGTTCGGTTGCTCGAAGAGCGGTTCGGCGATCTGATCTTCGGCTATGGAGATACCACGCTCGCACATGCCGTCAGCGACCTGCTCGAACGGCGGCAACTTAGCATCGGCGTCGCCGAATCCGTGACGGGCGGGTTGGTGGGCGACATGCTGGTGGACGTGCCCGGCATCTCACGGTTCCTCCTTGCCGACATCGTGGCCTACGCCAACGAGACGAAGGTCGAGCAACTGGGCGTCCCTCGCGAGCAGGTCGAAGCCCACGGGGCCGTGAGCCGCCAGGTCGCCGAGAGCATGGCCCGGGGCATTTGCGTGGCGACAGGCGCCGACCTGGGCGTCAGCACGACCGGCATAGCGGGGCCCTCGGGGGGCAGCGGCCGCAAGCCGGTGGGCCTCGTGTACGTCGGCGTGTGCCTGGATGGAGGCGCAAAGGCGGCGCGACTGAACTTGCGCGGCGACCGACGCCAGATAAGAGACCGGGCCGCCAAGCACGCCCTGAACGTGGCGCGGCTGGTCTTGCTGAAAGGGCTGGACTCGCTGGCCCTGCCTCCTTACAATGTGGCGGACCCCGAATAGGGAAAGGGCATCGAAACCATGGTTGCCAGAGAGAAAGACGACGGTTACATCCGCTGGCGCTGTAAGGCGTGCGGCCAGAGACTGAAGGTCAAGGAGACGCATGAGGGCGGCGACGTGATGCCGTGTCCCCGCTGCGGCGAGATCGTGAACGTGCCCATGGCCAACATCGCGGAGATCGCCAAAGGCACCGAGATGGCCGAGACGGGCGACCCGGGCAGGCTCAACGTGGACCCGGAGCTACTGATGAAGCGCCTGCGTGGCGAGGAGAAGGCAGCAGGACCCGGCTCGGTCGGCGGAGCGCCGACGCTCGGGCGGGAGGCATGGACCTCGCAGACCGCTTTCGGGCGAGTCGAGGAACTGGACCAGCTCGCCGCCGGCCTGGTCAGGATCGATCAGGAGTCCATGGGCACCGTGCAGCGCATCTACCGAAGCCGCGAACTGAGCACGGCCGAGCGCCGCGATCAGATCAAAGCCGCCGGCCAGCAGCGACGCGCGGACGTGCGCGAACTGGTCGAGAAGCGCCTTACGGCACTCCGGCAGCAGGCCGCGTCCATGCAAACCAAACAGGAGCGACTGAATCGCTCGGAGCTGGACCACCTAGCGCGGTTGAAAAGGGGCGCCGAAGCAATCGAACTCTACGCCCGCTACGTGCTCGGCACCGAGGCGTAAACGCTCCCCGGTGGGCAGGCCATCTTCCCTTCCCCGCCTGCGTGGTCTTGCAGGCGGCGCGCTGATCGGGCAGCACTGCTTTGTTGCCCTTCTCGGACCTTTCTGTTACTATTAGCAGCGCCTGCCGAGTTAAGGGGCGTACGTGCGCGAAGCGTTTCTGCACATCTCCGGTGCACGGGAGGGCGGGATGCACATCTGGCAATTCCTGATACAGATTCACCGCGGCGACTGGACGACGCTGGTCCTATTCTACAGCGCCGTCGTCGGCATCATTCTGTTCGTGCTTCTGCAACTACTTCTGGTCAGAAGTCGCAGGGCAGCGCTGAAGGCCCTGGCAGCCGTCCGCGACCTTCTTGACGACATGAAGGCGCTGGAGAGTCAGCTCGACAAACTGGAGAGCCGCATGGAGCGGGGCTTCCAGTCGCGGGAGACCGAACTCGAGGCGCGCATGACCAGGAAGATAGACCAGAAGGGCGACCTGATCCAGGAAAGGATCGAGCAGCGCAGCGGAGCGCTCTCCGACTCCATCAGCAAGCTGGACTCGCGGGCCGGCCGCGCCGAGGACCGGCTCCAGCAGTTCCGCCAAAGGATCGCCGAAGTGGAGAGCCGCATCCCGAACCTTTTCGACAGACTGGACGAGTTCCGCGATACTCTCGCCAAGACGTTCCAGGTCGAGTTGAGCAGTGTGCTGAACTCCTTTGACAACTCCATGGACGCCGTTCTGCAGCAGATGAAGTCCGACCTTCAGTTGGGCATAAGCCGCATTGAGGGCATCGAGAGCATGGTGCGCACCAGGGAAAGGGCGGAGCGCACGCTGCTGGGTGCCCCCGAGGAGGAGGAGGAGGCACTGCCAGAGTCCGCCGGCGAGGAAGAAGAAGAGTTCGGAGAGTGGGAGCAGCAGGCCAAAGAACTGGCCGAAAGGGAGGAGTCGGAGGAAGACTCCGATGAGGTGGTCGAGGCGGCTCCGCTTGCTCCCGAGGAGCAGGAGGACGAATATCCGGCGGAAATGGGGGACTCCGCCGGCGAAGAGCCCGACCGTCCCGAAACCGACGAGTGGGACGAAGAAGACGAAGAGTAGCAACGGGCTACCCCACCGCACCACCCGTTCCCCGCCCGCTGTGCTATCGCGTGCCAGGACGTGTCAGCAATGGACAGCGTTCGGGGAAGATCTGGGTGAAACAGCGGCTGAAGTTCTGGATGAAGTGGCCGGCCGCCTTCTCTCCCGACCGCTAGGCGCAGTTTCTGATTCCCGGGGCCCCGCGCCTGCCGGATCCCCGGTTGCCTGTTTGCCACTGAGCGACAGGAACTGACAGAAAGCAACTGCGCGCGCCTACAGCTAGTGCAGAACTCGGGCAGCCGTCAGGCTCTCGGAGTCTCTCCCTTGCCCGACACGCTGGAGTTAGCTGAGGGGTCCCAAACGGACTTCCTCCTTTGCTGGCTCAGCTTCTCCAGTGCTTACCCAAGCGACATCAAGAGGTCGTGTCTCTTGTCGCCGGTCAACCACTGCTCAGCCCACTACAACCACGTACGACACGAAGAACGTCCGCGGCCAACATCTCTCCGATACGGCGTCTTCGGTCCACTAGCCGACGGAGCTTGCCGCAAGAGATGCGGGGCGCCGAAACGGCTTGCGCCTTGCAGGGAGGCCCTACGGTCTCAGTGCCCCTGGAAAACGCGTAGGACTCGGCGCTTGAATGACCACGCCCTCCGATGTCCACAAGGCGTTCATTGCGTCAAGTGCATCGTCTAGGTGTCGCCACCGGGCGGCGAAACGCGTGCCGGTGAACACCACGGTGGGTTTCTGGCTCTTCTTCTCAGGAGGGGTGATTGAGCACCACAGCAGGTAGACCGATATGTCGCTGAATACCGCTCCCTGGGCCGTGTACTGAGCATCAAGAACGATTGGCACGAAGCCATCTGTTGTCCAATACGTGTAATCCTCCGGTGCCTCGCACTTGGTCATAAAGTGGTTCTGTACACCCTCGCGCAGGTTGGCAAGAGGGAAGCCGCAATCGGGCTGCTTAAGAGTGCGGGGGGAGTCTATCCCGCGAGGGAAGTGCACGACCGCATACTGCATAGCTATTGCATCATCTGTAGCGCTAACCGAGAGGTACTCGTTCTGCTCGTCAATCTGCGCGCGCCATATGGGCAGCCTTTCGCCATAGAACTGCCTCTGGGACAGCGCAACGTCGCGTCTGGAAATGCGGCAGCTCTGAACGGCTACGAACATCGACAGAACGGCGACAACGCATCCTGCAACCGATATGATCAGCGGGACATGCCGCGAACGTGCCGAATGCTCGTTTGTCTGAGACACGACCGCTCCCGCCCAGCAGATCAGGATTAACACGCAAGTCGCAACGCGTTGACTGACTTCGTTGCGCGAACGAGGATGCTCTCTCCGGTCACATTCCTTGCCCAACGCTGGCCTGACGCGACTTCTGCAAGTGACATAGTAGACTCTCGGAGCCATTGTTTGCAAGCGTGGAGGAATCCGGCTTGCCGTCCCGGCAGCGCCCGCGATACTGAGCACGGGGGTGGCTGGAGTTGGTCACTGAGTGGGACAGTTCTCACTTGGTGGTCGCTTGTCAGTAAAGAGCCGGCACAGGACTCGCGGCGCCCTTGAGCCGTGCGCCCCAGTTTCAGCCACGTTCTTCTGCCCGAGCGGACCGTCCAGCGAGAGAAGCGGCAGGGCCTCCACCGCCCCAGCGATGTCGAGCAGGCTGGGGTCGCTGTAGACGTTCATGGTCAGGTCGAGGGGCGAGTGCTTCCACAATCGGGTATCGCTGGATAGCACTCTTGGGCTCAGTGAGGTGCCAGCAAAGATTGCGGCTCGCCTCGTCCCGGCAGCCTGAGGGGCGGGTGCCGCCACTGGCTCATGCCTTGATTATGCCACGCAATTGCCTCTTTGTGCGGCCTTGTGCGCGCCCGTGCGCCCGGAGCGGCAACCGTGGCATGCAGGGAGGGACGGCCGTAAGAGGCGGCCAAACCGGAGGATAGGGGAGCCAGGGCTTGAGGAAAGATGGTGGGCTGACCGGGACTCGAACCCGGGACCTGTTGCTTGTAAGGCGACCGCTCTGGCCGACTGAGCTATCCGCCCACCGCCGGCCCTGGAGAAACCTTCGCTGGGGTAGCGTTTGAGCGCCCTGGACGGACACACCGTCCGCGGCGAACGACTATAATGTCCCTGTCGTGGGAGCCCAGCAGGACACCTGTCCGCCGTTCGAGGACGAGGACGACGACGAGGAGGAGCGGCAGCACTCGCCGCGCCTGCGTAAGTCGTTGCAGAGCGGTATCTTAACGCTCATCCACGAGATCGAGCGGCTTCAAGCGAACGCTGCGGGAGAAAAAG
>DAOVRD010000404.1 GCA_030628375.1 Planctomycetota bacterium | reverse complement strand
TACGAGAACCGCAACCCCCTGGGCCGCGGTTCAACCTGTTGGACGAACGCGAATCGTTCGTTCCGGTTGAGATCGAATAGTGTGCCACGAGTAACCAGTCTGGTCCTGTGCTGTGGATCCAGCTCCCAAGAATCGCTGTGATCGGAGCGCCGGATCTGAGTTCCCCACTCGCTCAATTCTGGGACTGCGTGAATCAAGCCCCCGTCGACGAGGTAACGCCCGTTCCTTGACACGACGAATGCACCATTTCGTGTGAAATCAACGCGGTAGTCGCCCACGATGGCCCTCGGTAGGTCGTCTTCAGGTGTCAGAATACGGGCCTTCTCCTCTGTCGCCCACGTCAACGAGCACGCCACACCCACCAGACCCATGAGCACGGCGATGTTGAATGCTTTCATGGACCCACTATCCCAGCAGAGACTGGTGCGGACTTATTCGCCTCATCGCACGATATGTTACTGTCCTAAACACGGGCCTGCAATCCAGGGACCAATTGGGAGCCTACTGAAGCCCGGTGTGCGACGGCGCTCGCGAAAAAGAGCCCAGGGCATGTGAATTGTGCTTCTTAGCTCTCAGACGACGGCTCAGAGTAGCTTTCCTCGCTCCCGAAGTTGTCTGACCATCCGGTTTCGGACCACTTCAGCCAGCTGTGAAACACCGGGAACGTGTGGACAACTACCGTCTGCCCGGGCGATGTGCTGACGTCGCTCATCATGAGCATGACGGTAGTCTGGGGTTCAATGGCCTCCTTCGCGTCGATGGCGAGACCCCCTCCGTGTTCGGGCTCGACTTCCACGTCTGCAAAGACTGTAATGCAGCCCGAGCCGCCACTTGGCCCGGGATCTATGGGATCCTCGAAATCGTCCGCCCGAAGCGTGCTCGCCAGCACTGCGACTACGAGACAGACAGGCAAGAGAACCTGCTTCTTCACTGCTATCCGGGACCATGCTGACTCCATAAGGTGACCTCCTTTCCTTGTCCCGACGCCCTGGCGCTGCCAGGGGATCGTCGGATACCCCGTGCCCGGTTCGCCAAACGCCGTCGCACTCCTGTCAGGCAGTCACGTGCATGGCGGGAAGCCAACCGAGCCACGTGACCAGCCCATCAGCGAACTCATCGTTCTGGCCGGTAGGTGAATGGGGGTCATCGCAAGGCGTGTTCCGGCGAACGCCGGCCGGGATCTTGCACGCGGCATGTGGGGCCGGATGCCCCCCTAAGTCAATCTCACGCGGAGCCTTAGGTATTCAGCCGGTCCGGGTGAAGGGGCAAGCAACCCACGCAAATGGGCATCCGGCAAGGGGACATGAGGCACGAAGGGCTGGGCTCAGTGGCTCGTGTCGCACAGGAAGCGGTGCCGAGCCGGAGGACCGTCCTGGACCTCACTTGCCAAGCGACGCAAGGGGAAAGACGAGGACAGGAACACGTAGTGTTGCTCTGTAGAAACGCTTGCTTTTGGGGTCGAGGAATGGGCATAAGTGCGCAAAGACGCGTTCTAAACGCTCCTGTTGGTCGGAGGTGTCTGCATGCCCGCACGACCGCCCATGACCAAGTCTCCCATCGCCTTGGCGCGGGAGGCCCTCGCCGTCGCTCAGGACGCTTTGGAGCCCTACTCGTGCCCTCAGTCCCGGCACGACTTCACCCAGCACCAGTTGTTCGCCATCCTGGCCCTGCGCAGGTTCTTCCGCACAGATTACCGGGGCATCGTCGAGCTGCTGACGGACCTCTCGGACCTGCGCCTCGCCCTCGGGCTGGCGAAGGTGCCTCACTTCACCACCTTGCAGAAAGCCCAGCAACGTCTGCTGGAAAAAGGGGGCTCGACAGCCTCCTGGATGCCCTGTTCGCTTGCGCACGCCGCCGCGGCCTGATCGGAACGGCCCTCACCGCTTCGGTCGACTCCACGGGGCTGGAGAGCCATCACGTCAGCCGCCATTTCCTGCACCGCACAGGCCGTCTGAAGCGTCATCGGCCCTGGCCGAAGCTGACGATCGTGGCCGAGAACTCCACGCACCTGATCGCCTCCCTGGTGGTCGGGCTCGGACCGAAGAACGACTCTCCCGACTTCCTGCCGGCCGTCGACCAGGCGGCCGCCCGCATCTGCATCGGCCGACTGCTGGCCGACGGCGCCTACGATGCCGAGGCCCATCACCGCCACTGCCGCGAAGAGCTCGGCATAGCCAAGACCATCATCCCCGTCAACCCGCGCGGCCACCCCGACACGGTGCCCAAGACGCCCTACCGACGTGCGATGAAGCTGCACTTCCCCTGGCGCCAATACGCCCAGAGGTGGCAGATCGAAAGCGCCATTTCGCGCTTGAAGCGCCGAGTCGGCTCCGCGCTCAGTGCCCGCACAGACATCACCCGTCAACACGACTGCCAGATCCACATCCTCACCCACAACCTCATGATCCTCTAGCTTCCACCAAGCAGCGTTTCTACAGAGCAACGTCAGGTGTCACCACTAGCGGCGTCGCGCAATCTGGATCGAGCAGCGTCTGATACGCCTCCAGCCGTGCCTCCTTCCTGTACCCGTCGACCTTCGCTCCTAAGGCATCACGCAACCTGTACTTGTCCCGCACCAGTTCGTCGAGCGTCGTCCGCCGGCTGTCGAGAAGGTGCTGAACGGCACTGCTGATGAACACACCGGTTTCACTTGGTTCGATGTCCGGGTGAGGTATGTTCCTGTCCAGCCAGTGCACCAGCATTGCCACAGTCCATCCATCGTCCAGAGCG
>DAOVRD010000080.1 GCA_030628375.1 Planctomycetota bacterium | reverse complement strand
TGCGATCAAGGAAAATGGGATACAGGCACCCTCCGGGATGCCAGTCCCCATTTTCCCCATTTTCTGGCATTATAGCCGATCCCCGGACGCAGTGTGTCCCATGAGGGCGCTCGGGACCTCAGAAATCCCTCGAACTGCCCGTCCTGCCCAAGACATCCCACAACGTCTTGCCCTGCGCCTCACCCATCGTCCGATACCTCCTTGCTTGAGTAGCCTCTGCAACCAGTTATCGGACAAACCCCCCGGCAATTGAATGACCCTGACCTCCCCGACGAGAACGAAGGCGGCACAGCCGGGCCACCTCACCGGTTTCTTCGCCCGGAAGCTGCGGGACGAGTTGATGAATCGGCAGATCTCTGATACGCTTCCGGAGGCGAAGCTATTGACGGAACGGCGGAGGCGGCACTACAATCGGGTCCGGCCGCACAACGCACTCGTACGATAGCCGCATCTGCCTGCACAGGGCTGGCAAGAAAAACACTCTTGAACCCGCGTGAAACATGAAGGGCATTAAGAAACGGCTCAGGGACGGCGAGACGCTGATCGGGTGCTGGCTGAACCTCGGCTCTGCACTCACGGCCGAGATTGTCGGGCTGGCAGGTTTCGACTGGGTGTTGATTGACCTGGAGCATGGAGTGGGAAACGAAAAGGATGCGTTGCACCAGCTTCAAGCGCTGGAGCACGGCACGGCGGCGCCGGTTGTGCGCGTGGAAAGCGGGGCGCGGCAGCGGATCCAGCGTGTGCTTGACCACGGGGCCGAGGGGATCATGGTCCCCCGCATAGACAGCCCGGAAGAGGCGAGAAAGGCGGTCGCCGCCTTGCGTTATCCGCCGGCGGGCAGCCGGGGTGTAGCCAGAATGGTGCGCGCCACCAGCTTTGGGGAGGACTTCGACGATTACTGCCAACATGCCCAGAAAGACATCCTGGGAGTAATCCAGGTCGAAACAGAAGAATGCCTGAACCATCTGGACGAACTGGCAGCGATTGAGGGGGTGGACGTCCTCTTCATCGGCCCCGCGGACCTTTCCATGGCCCTGGGGATCTCCGGGCAATTCGATCACCCCAGGTTTGTGGACGCCCTTCATCGTACTGCTGAAGCAGCCCGAGAATCCGGCAAGGCCACCGGAGTGCTCCTGTACGGCCCCGATCAGTTCGAAGCGTACCGGGCGCTGGGTTTCCGGCTGATTGCCTGCGGGGCGGATTCGGCTTTTGTCAAGACAGGCGCCCGCGAGATAGTCAATACACTGAATGAACTTAGAGGGATGTCCTAACGGCCTGTTCAACCGGGGACCTTGTACTCTCGAGCCCCCGGCGAGACGCCGGGGGCTACCCACAAGGGGGTAGGCGGGGCTTGATCGCAGAATCAGGACAGGGACCGAAGATTGCCGAAATGAGCATAACGCCCATTGCGGTGACGGACCCTCCCCTGCGGAATGCCGTCGGCCTGCACGCGCCCTTTGCGCTCCGCACCATCATCGAGCTGGTAACCGAAGACAAAGTCTCCGGGGTGAGCGAGATCCCCGGGAACGTGGACATCAATGCCGCCCTGGAAGACGCCCGTGAAGTGATCGTGGGAGCCGATCCCTTTCAGTTGAACGGGCTGAAACTGGCTCTGGACGACCGTTTTGCGGGCAGTGAGCCGGACCAGCGGGGCGACAACCCGTGGGACGAGCGGCGCCTCGTCCACGTCTTCAGCGCAATCGAAGTGGCATGCCTGGACATAGCCGGCAAGATCACCGGTCGCCCGGTGGTGGACCTGTTGGGAGGCATGGTGCGAGAACGCGTTCCCTTTGCAGCTTATCTCTTCTACAAGTTCGAGGGCGCCGGCGGAGAGCTGGGCTTCAAGACGGACCCGCATGCCGCCGCCTGGGCCGCCGCCCGTCAGGCCGAGGCCCTGGACCCGGAAAGCATCGTTGCCCAGGCAAGAGCGATGTGCGAGGAGTTTGGTTTTGTGCCGCTGAAATTGAAGGCCGGGGTCCTGGAGCCGCAGATTGAAGTTGACACCATGTTTGCACTGCGAGAGGCCTTTGGCCCACACGTGCCGCTGCGCATCGATCCGAATGGCGTTTGGTCCGTGGAGACGTCCATAGAATACGGCCGCAAGATGAAGGACATCCTGGAATACTACGAAGATCCGACGCGCGGCCAGGAAGCCATGGCCCGGGTAAGGAAGGCGCTTGGCATCCCCATGGCTACGAACATGTGCACCACTTCATTCGATGACATTCCCCGCAGCATCCGACTCGGCTCGGAGGACATTATCCTGAGCGACCATCATTTCTGGGGCGGGCTGCGGGCTTCTGTTGAACTGGGCAGGATTTGCCAGACGTTCGGCAGAAGGCTTTCCATGCACTCCAACAGCCACGTGGGCATTTCACTGATGGCCATGGTGCACATGGCGGCCGCGATACCAAATATCGCGTACGCGCTTGATACGCACTATCCCTGGCAGTGCGAAGAAGTCATCGCCGGAGGACGCGTGGAATTCGAAGAGGGAACGATACGCGTCCCCCGCGAGCCGGGCCTCGGGGTGGAACTCGACCGTGAGGCACTCGCGAAACTCCATGACAACTTCCTGAAATGCGGCATCACCCACAGGGATGACGTGGGTGAAATGAAAAAGGTCCATCCTGATTGGGAATTCAAACCGATACGCTGGTAGTCCTTTGTTTGGGGGAACAGGGAAGATGGCAAAGGCATTCTTTCGAGTGCCCGAACCCGTAAACGAGCAGGCCAAGGCCTACGCGCCGGGCTCTGAAGAGAAGAAAGCCCTGAAGGCCGTGCTGGCCGAAATGGCTGCCGAGGAAGTGGATATTCCCATGGTGATCGGCGGGAGAGAAATCAGGACAGGCAACAGAATAGCCATCCGTGCGCCGCATGACCACGAACACGTCCTGGGCCATTTTCACCTGGGAGACGCCTCGCACGTTGAACAGGCGATTGATGCCGCTCTGGAAGCCAAAGAAGCCTGGAGCGCCCTTCCCTGGGAGCGGCGCGCAAGCATCTTCCTGAAAGCCGCAGAACTGCTTGCCAAGCCGTACCGGGCAAAGGTTGTGGCGGCAACCATGCTGGGGCAGTCCAAAACAGTGTTCCAGGCCGAGATTGACATACCGTGTTCTCTGATAGACCATTTCAAGTACAACGTGCATTTCATGACTCAGATCTTCGGGCAGCAGCCGCTGTCACTGCCGGGCTCCTGGAACAGGATGGAGTACCGCCCGCTGGAAGGTTTCATATTCGCCGTCACCCCTTTCAACTTCACGTCAATCGGCGGAAACCTGCCTACCGCACCTGCTCTGGTCGGGAATACGGTCGTCTGGAAACCCGCGCGTAACCAGATCTACTCCGCCGCCGTGCTGATGGAAATCCTGCGCGAAGCGGGCATACCCGACGGGGTCATCAACCTGGTTCATGTTGAGGGACCTGTCGCGTCGGACGTGATCCTGAGACATCCTGATTTCGCCGGCCTGCACTTCACCGGCAGCACGGGGACATTCAAGAAGCTGTGGAAAACGGTTGCTGAGAACATCCATGTGTACAGGACATTCCCGCGGCTGGTGGGTGAGACCGGCGGCAAGAATTATGTAGTTGTCCACAAATCCGCCGACACCCGGAGAGCGGCCACAGCCCTGACATTGGGTGCTTTCGAGTACCAGGGCCAGAAGTGCTCTGCTGCATCCAGGGCCTACATTCCCGAGTCTCTCTGGGATGAGATGAGAGACTACATGCTGGAGGACGTGTCAAAGATAACAGTGGGATCGCCCGAGGACTTCACCAATTTCATGACGGCCGTCATTGACCCAAAAGCCTTTGATAAGATAAAGGGCTACACCGAGGACGCCAAGGCCTCGCCGGCAATTGAGGTGGTGGCCGGCGCGGGACACGACGACTCAACAGGCTATTTCATCGAACCCACCATTTTGCGAACAACCGACCCGCATCACGTGACCATGCGCGATGAGATCTTCGGGCCGGTGCTTACCGTCTATGTCTATGAGGACGAACGGTTTGAGGAAATCCTGGAACTGGCGGACAAGACGTCTCCCTATGCGCTCACCGGTTCCATCTTTGCGCGAGACCCCTATGCCATAGAGCTTGCCGATAAGAAGCTGATGAACTC
The DNA here is from genome assembly GCA_030628375.1 of Planctomycetota bacterium. Lineage (GTDB taxonomy): Bacteria > Planctomycetota > Brocadiia > SM23-32 > SM23-32 > DAOVRD01. The sequence goes on along the minus strand of DAOVRD010000080.1, from coordinate 9,765 downwards.
AGCCGGGAACTTCTTCATCAATGATAAGCCGACCGGGGGGACGCCGGGTTTGCAGCCGTTTGGCGGTGCGCGTTCTTCCGGCACCAATGACAAGGTCGGTTCAATCATAAACTTGCTCAGATGGATGAGCCCGCGCACGATAAAGGAAAACTTCTCGCCCCCCGAAGACTTTCGGTATCCGTTTATGGGCGAAGAATGACACAGAGTAGACATACGGAATGGGGCGAGAGGCCGTAAGGTCTTGCCGGAAGGCCTCCCGGAGTCGCCGCAGGAACCGCGTGGCGGGCGGCACCGGCTTATGGGGGGCTGCCCTCAAGTTTCAACAGGGAAGCGGCATTGCGTCACAGTATCTTCTCTTTGTCTCCCGCCGAAAGATTCGCCCCCAACACGCGCCCGATCTGGGCCGCGTAGTCGCGGGTCGGGTAGTCCGACCCGTACACGACGCGGTCCGCCCCCACGTGCCGCACGGCGTATTCAACCAGTTCGGAGGGGTACCATCCGCCGCAGGTGTCAATCCATACGTTGGGCAGGTCTTCCACCTCCTGAACGCCCCACCGCCCCACGCCCGCCAGGTGCGCCATGATGATCTTCGTGTCCGGATGGCGTCGGGCCAGATATGCGATGTCGGCCCCAACGCTCTCTTCCGGCCTGCCTTCTGCCTTCCTGTACCACGCGTGGAACAGGAGGGGGATGTCGAGTTCTCCGGCAATCTCGGCGATGGGTTGCACGCCCTCGTCACGAGCATTCACCTCAAAGAGCTGCTTGATGGCTACCATCCCGGCGTCCACGCATCGCCTCGCCTCCTGGCGGACGACCGCCCGGTCATGCTTCGGGCCCAGATACATCGCGGCCAGGAAGAAATCGGGATACTCCCGGCTGAGGCGGATTGTGCAGTCGTTTCGCTCGCGGACCTCCTCCGGCGAGCAGCCCATACCCGTCGTGACCACCAGGATCTTCTCGATGCCGCTCAACCGGGCAAGGCTCTTCATCCGGGCGATCCTGTAATCCGGCCGCTGATCAAGCTGCGTCCACCGGTTATGCACGTGTATGTCAATAGCCTTCATGCCTGCACCCCCAGCAGCCTGGCTGCGTTCTCGAACAGCGCCGCCCGCTTTGCGCTTTGGGGCGCGTCGGAGTTCTTGATCTTCAGCACGTTGGAGCGCGGGTAGAACATCGGCGCGTTCGTGCCGAACAGGACGCGCCGGGCCGAGAACAGCTTCACCGCCGTGGCAAAGGAGCATTCGGACTCGAAGAAGCTCAGCTCGATCCACAGGTTCTCGGGCAGCGACGGCGGGTCGTCGAACTCGGCCTGCGCTTCAACCCTCTCCAGCGCCTCCCGGGACACGAAGTAGGGCTGCTCCCACATTTTTCCCACGCCGAAGGCCACCACGCGCAGGCCGGGATGGCGCTCTGCCAGGGCCCCCACCTGCTCCGTGGGGAACGGCTTGGCCCGGCCGATCGGGGTCCGTATGGCGTAGCCTTCGACGCGCCCATGGATGCCGATCACGACCCCGTCCGCCGCTGCCTGCTCGGCCAGCGCGTCCACGGCCGGGTCGTCCAGATCGTAGAAATGATAGTTGGGGAACAGCCGGACCAGCGGCACCCGCCATTCCTCACGGCAACGCTTGTAGCCCTTCATGCACGCCGGCAGCATGGGGTTCAGCACCGCCGACGGCACCCAGAACGAGGACTGCGCCAGCTGGGCCAGTCGCAGTTCATTCGCCTCTTGCGGATCCGGCCAGAGGCAGGCCTCCAGAGGATAAGCACAGGCGCGCGTGATGCCCTCGGCCCGCAGCATGGCCTCCAGTGAAGCCGCGTCCGCTGGAGGCGTGGGCCGAAAAGGCCAGACCCCGCAGCCACAGTTGACGTCGAACATCGCTGTGGTCCTCGAAAGGAGATGTCGCTCACAGAACAGGCGGCATTGACCTTCACAGGGAGCGTAGCGGATATGTGGCGAGAGGTCAAGATGGACGAGCGCCGCGCAGACGCACGATAACAGGATGTACAGGATGTACAGGATAACAGAAGAACGCCAGACTATGGGAACGACAGCGACCGGCTGTCTTGAGATACATGTCATCCTGTCCATCCTGTATATCCCTGTAAATGCCTTGTCTACGTAACAGGATGTACAGGACAAACCGCGGCCCGTCGCTTGGATTTCGGCGCCCGATCGCCTATAATGATGATGGAAGGAGCGGGTGCGCGTTGTTCCGTTCCCAAGAGAGAGACATGAAAGCGAAAACCCACCCTGACTATGTAGAGTGCGAAGTGATCTGCGGCTGTGGCCAGAGATTCGCCACGCGTGCCACAGTGCCGACGATGCGCATCGAGGTATGTTCCAAATGCCATCCTTTCTACACGGGGCAGCAGAAACTGGTTGACAGCGCCGGCCGCGTGGAAAGGTTCCAGAAACGCTGGGGCAAACACCTCGAAGAGCAGAAAGCGCGCATCAGCGCCGAGCAGACGAGCGAATAGGTAGACGCGAGGGGCCCTTTCGGTTCGCTCGAAAGGGCCCCTTCTGCATGTCGGCGCGGGGAGGCGCAAGTGCCAGGCAACCACGACGGAAACGGGCGTGACCCACGATGAACCTGACGGCCGAAACAAAGCGGAAGTTGCTCGCCACTCTTGACGCCATGACCAGGCGCCACCAGGAGGTGGAGCAGATGCTGTCCGATCCGGCCCTGTCGCGCGACAGCGCCCGCCTGGCCAGGATCGCACGGGAGCACGGCCGTCTGGGCAAGTTCGTGGAGAAGCACGACCAGCTCCTTCAACTGCGGCAGCTCCATCGGGAGGCCGAGGAGTCGCTACGGGAAGTGTCCGACGACGAGGAGCTTCGCCAGTTGGCCGTCGAAGAGATCGAAGAGGCCGAGCGGGAAGACGAACGGTTGATGGCCGAGCTTGTGGAACTGCTGGTTTCCGATGAGACAGAGGCCGACCGCAACGTCATCATGGAGATCCGTGCTGGCACGGGCGGGGAGGAAGCCGCGCTGTTCGCGTCCGACCTGCTGGGGATGTACACCCGCTATGCCGAGAAGAAGGGCTGGAAAGTCGAACAGATGGACATCAGCACCACCGACCTTGGGGGCATCCGGGAGGCGGTGTTCTCAGTGGCCGGAGACGGCGCGTGGAACGGCCTGCGCTGCGAGAGCGGCGGCCATCGAGTGCAACGCGTCCCCGAGACCGAATCGCAGGGCCGCATCCACACAAGCCTCGCCACTGTGGCCGTGCTGCCGCAGGTCGAAGAGGTCGAAGTGGAGATCGACCCCAACGACCTTGAGATGAGCTTCATGCGATCCAGCGGGCCCGGCGGCCAGCACGTGAACAAGACCAGTTCGTGCGTGCGGATCGTCCACACGCCCACCGGCATCACCGTGCGCTGCCAGGACGAGAAATCGCAGCAAGCCAACCGCAAGAAAGCCATGAAGATACTGCGGGCCAGGCTCTACGAGCAACAGCAACGCGAGCAGCACCAAGAGCGCGACGCGATGCGCAGATCGCAGGTCGGCAGCGGCGACCGCAACGAGCGCATCCGCACCTACAACTTCCCCCAGGACAGGATCACCGACCATCGCATAGGGCTGGATGTCTTCGGGGTGGAGAGCTTCCTGCTGGGAGACTGCGGCCAGATGTTCGACGCGCTGGCCGAACACCACAGGCAGGAACTCATAAGGGCGTTCGCCGAGGCCGAGTCCCCGGACCCCCCTACCGAACAGTGACCCTCGCCGGCATCATGCACAGCGATACCTCGTCGCGCAGGGACAGCAGCGCCATAAGGTAGGGACGCACCTCCTTCGGCAGCGCGAGCATCTGCGTGCCGCTCCAGAGGGGCAGCGCCCGCGCCTCGTCCTCCTTGCCGAACAGAAGGAGCTCGACGAGGCTTCGCGGCCGCGGCAGCTCCAGCACGTACACGCGCTGGTCGGCGGGGATGCCGGCTGCCTCCTTGGCGGCGGCTATGGCCGCCCGCAGGCCGCCCAGTGAGTCTATCAGCCCGTTCTCTTTGGCCTGTTTCGCGGTCCAGAGCCGGCCTTGCGCCGCCCTGTCCAGGTCCTCCGCAGACATATCGGGCCGCGTCTCCGCAACGCGAGCGAGGAAAGTGTCGTAGGTGTCACGGACCAGCGTCTCCAACTTGCGGCGCTCGTCCTGGGAGAACTCGCTGAACGGGGACATGATGCCGGTGCGGCCGCCCTGCTCCATCACCACCACGTTCAGACCGATCTTCTCGCACAATCCGGAAAGCACCAGCTTTCCGGTGAAAACGCCAATGGATCCGGTGAGGCATCCCGGTTCGGCGAAGATCTTTCGAGCGCCGGCCGCGATGTAGTAGCCACCCGAGGCCGCCACGTCCGACAGAGAGGCAATGACGGGCTTCTTCTGGTCGGCCAACCGCAACTCGCGCCATATCGCGTCGCAGGCCAGGGCGCTGCCGCCGGGGCTGTCCACGCGCACCACAATGGCCTTGACGTTCTCGTCGGCGACGGCTCCGCGGATGGTCTTGATGAAAGCGGTTGAAGCAACCAGATCCTGCCCGAACCCCAGACCCTCGACGTCGCCCCTCACGATGGGGCCGACGGCGTAGATGACGGCGATGGCCGGCCCCGCAGGCCGAACGCGACGGGGCTGAGCAGCGCCCATCAACATGCTGAAGAAGCTCATGGCCCCGGGCTTGAACGGGTCGGGACGGCTCTTCCGGCCGTAGTCGGACTCCACAGCCACCTCACCTCCGTGCCGGTCCCGAAGATCGGCCAGCAGTTCGTCGTAGAACATGACATCGTCCACGGCGCCGGCCTCCCTCGCCTGACTGGCGGTGAAGGGACCGTTCTTGACCAGGCGGGCAGCCCGGCTGACGGGGATGTCTCGGCCCTCTGCGATGCCGTCCAGAAGCTGCTCGTAGTAGTCTCGCAGTATGCCCTCCACAGATTCCCGAAACTCGGGCGAGGGTTCTTGGCGCGTCAATGTCTCGCCGGCTGTCTTGTACGAGCCGGCCTGAACGAACTCTCCCTTCACCCCGATCTTGTCCAGCAGTCCTTTCAGAAAGAGGCACTCGGCGCGCACGCCCAGCAGCATCAGATGTCCTGCCGGCGGAAGCACGATTCGCCCCCCGGCCGTGGCGAGGTAATAGCCGACGTTGCGCCCCCCTTCGAGATAGCAGATGACGTCCTTGCCCTCCTCACGGCACTGCAGCAGGGCGCCGCGAATCTCCTGCGCCTTGGCCCAGCCCGCTCCGAGGCTGCCGATCTTGACGATGATGCCCGTGATGTTGTCGTCGCGCCCGGCGCGATCTATCCTGCGCAGCAATGCGTGCAGGGCCTCGCTCTCCACCTCAAAGAGGTAGACCGACGGAAGGGACTCCCGGATCAGGCCGTCTATCTCGAAGTAGGCGTACCTGGCAGCCGTGCCCTCGCGGGAAGGGCCAGAGGCATGGGGCCGATCCACCCTCTCGGCCGGCGCTGCCCCTGCCGTCAGCATTACGGTCAACGCGCACCAGAACGCCAGCTTGGTCGCTCTCATCTTCACCTCATGAATGGGGGAACGGGGGGTCACAAGACCATGATAGGCCCGGCCGGCCGAGCGTTCAAGTCATCATGATACGGATGTGCGGGCCGAACGCCTCGTTCGAACGAACGCGAGGACCAGCGCGACGAGGCTAACGCACTTGACGAGGGCCAGCAGCGCCGCGCTCTGGATCACACCCAGGGACGGGACCAGAAGCAGGCCCGCCCACGCCGCACCGGCCAGGGCGCCCAGATGGTCCGCCGCGTCAAAGATCCCGGCCACCGTGCCGGCCTCCCTGCCGGAAAGGAGGCTAATCCGAGAAGCCAGCGGGAATTCCGACCCGGTCAGGAAACCGGCTGCCCCTGCAAGCAGCATGAACGCAAAGGGCGAGAACGAGAGCCCCCTGGCCAGCATCGGCAGGGCAAGCACGAACACCGCCTGCATGCACTCCACGACCAGCAGCGAGCCCCGCGCCCGCCCCGGCCACCATCGGCCCGCAAGCCAACCGCCCAGGGCCAGCCCCAACATGAACAGACCGACGATGATGCTGATGTCACGATACACGTAGCCGAACGAGGTCTGGTACGCGTAGACGATCAGCAGTTCGGCGGAGAGGCCAAAGACCCCGGACGTGAATATGCTGAAACCGCATGCCCACGGCGCCGCCCGCTCGGAACCGAACCGGACACGCAACAGAATCACGGGCACCAGGAAAACCAGAAAGGGAAGCCAGAGCCATACTGTCCGTATCGAGCGCACGAGACCAAACAGGTCCCGTACCCCCGCCTGGCCGCCCGGCTCGGGACGCGCGAAGTGCGCCTGTAACGCAAGAAACAACGTGAATACGACAGGCCGCGCGTCTGAACTCAACAGGGCCGTCGGCCGCGCCTCTTCCAGCAGACGACTAACCGACAGAACCCGCTCGGGGGGGAACTCCGCCAGCTCCAGGTTGTACTTCAGTGCCTCCGGCTCCAGGCCCAGCGCATCGAACCTCCCGACGAGCAGTTCCGTGTCCGCACTGACCACACCCTCGACGGCACTGGCAAAGAAGCAGAACTCGTCGCCAGGCCGCACCACCACCCGGTCGAAAACGGAGCGGAGCGTCTTGTAGATGCAACCGGTGTAGTTGAGCACCGCGGTGCCGCGCACGTAGTTCTCGCTGCTGGTTATCCCGCAGAAAGCGACGGCGCCGCCCGGCCGCAGGATACCCAGCAGCTCCCGACAGAACTCGACCGTGTAGAAACGGCTCGCCGAGGCGGACGCGGGATCTCCCAGGGCCAGAATCACCAGGTCGTAGGCACCTACGGGCCGGCGGACTTCGACCTGGCCCGCCGCAGCGCGGCCCAAGGGAATGTGCGCCCGAGCCAGGGCCCCGGGCCTCTTTGCGGCGCGCTGAACGAAATAGCGCCCGTCCCGGCTATAGGCGGCAAACCGGGGGTCACTGAGGGGCTTCTGCAGGTCGGCCGGCAGGTTATCGTAAAGCAAGCACATGAGCTGGGGGTCCGCATCCACGTAGTCCAGGGCCGCAATGGGGCCTTTCAGCAATTCCTGGCACAGCCCGCCAAGCCCGCCGCCGACCACGAGCACGTCGCGCGGACGCGGGTGCTGCGTCAACAGCAGCGCCGCCTGAGCGCTGGCCGCGCGCGGATTGGGGAACTGGGCCGTAAGATAGCCGTTCTGGACCAAGACGCGCTCGCCTTCCCTCTCGCCCAGCTCGACGTGCTGATAGCGGGTGTCGCTGACGGTCTCCAGGCGGAACCGGCTGAACGTGCGCCATCTTGCACGGACCGTGCCCCAACGCACGGCGTCGCCCCAGCCGAGAAACGCCACGCACAACGCCACCCCCAGCGCCACCAACACCGCCGAGGCCATCACCTCGCGGCGCTGCCCCGGGCGGACACGCCACAGACCCACACAGCCGGCGGCGGCCACCAGCGCCGATGAGGCGAAGAAAACTCCGGGCCTCCCCTGCGCGCCGCACAAGCAGAACAGTGCAAACAACAGAACTCCAACGCGAAGACAGAACCGTCCGCGCCCACCGGCCGCGCGCAGTCCGACCAGGAACAGCAGGATCACCGACATGCCAAAAACGATCTCTGTGGGCGTCTGTCGGCCCAACAGGTAGAGGCTGAGCAATGCGCCCGCAGCCGCACTGCCAATAGCCTCTGCGACGTAGATGCGGCTGATGCCCGCCGCCGGCAACGAGCCCCGCGACTCCTCCAGACGCGAGGCCACGGGGAACAAGAACCCCGTAGGGAAGGCGACAGGGGACGCAGCCAGCAGAGCGCCGAGCAGCATTGAGCGGAGCGACAGGAACTCTCCCGCTCCCGCACCCAGTATGGGGCGGACCAGCCGGGCCAGAAGGAACTGAGCATGCAGTCCCAGGGCCATCGCGCCCAGCGCGAGGTAGGCCAGCATCGTCTCCCGGCGCACCATCTTCAGCACAGCCGCGCCGCACAGCGACCCCAGGGTGACAAACAGCAGCCAGCAGCAAAGGGCCGAAGCCAGGGCGAGTTCGGTCCCGTAGAAGCTGACCATCAGTTCCCTGATGAGGATGACCTGCCCCACCAGAGCCCCCGCCCCCACGGCGCACATCAACGGAGCCAGCGATCTGTCGAGTGGAGGCGTCATGGACCGGTACCCCGTCAGCGCCGCCCGGAAGCACACAAAGAACAGGTCGCCCTTGCGTGCGCAAGAGCGACCTGGTGACGGTTCCTACACAACAGCACCCCCGCCGGGCCTAACGCGCCACCTCCTTCATCACGTCGGCGACACTGGGGCCTTCGATGTTGAACTCCTTCAGCCGTCTGTCGAAACGATAGGTGCGCGCGGCGGTCAGCTCGATCGTATCGCTGCCGTAGGAATACTCGTAGACGATGAGGGTCTGATCGGGCACGTCCACCAGCACGATCGGCGCATACCCGTTGACCGGATATCCAAGGACGCAGATGACGCCCGGAGCCTGCCCCTCGCTCTGTGCGTATGCCTTGCTGGACAGGATCCCGCTCTGGGCGAGGAGAATGCCCACGACCACGGCCAGCACCACGATGAGCCCTGTTTTCCAGTCTTCCTTCACCATGGTTTCAGTCCCCACAGGAGGTCTAATCCATCCTTTGCTCTTCCTCTGCAAGGATGATGATCTGCGGCCTGACGAGGATGAACAAAGTGTCCCGACTGCTCTCTCGGGTTTCGGCGGAGAACAGCCGCTTGAGGAAGGGGATCTTGTCCAGTATGGGCAGGCCACCTTCTTCGTGGCTGCCGCTGCTCGTGGTCAGCCCGCCCACAATCAACATCCCTCTGTCAGGCACGCCCACGGTAGTCTCCAATCGCTGCTCGGTGCTCGTGAGCAGCGTGATGAAGTTGGTGACCTCGGCGCCGGCCGCGCCGCCGTTCACGCCACCAGGCACACCGACAAAGGTGGTGAACTCCTCCTTCTCAAACAGAGGCTCGCTCCTAACTTGAGGGCGAAGCTCCAGGAACACATAGCGTCTGTCGTGGCTGACGACGGGCCTGACCTCGAGCCTCACGCCATACGAAACCGTCGTGGGGGCCGCAGGCACCAGGATGTCGTTCTCAACGTCATAGGTGTCTATGTAATCCTTCTCGGTCGTCACCTCGATGTAACCCATCTGACCGTTGGACAGAACGATACGGGGCGCGCAGAGGGTGCGGACCATGCCGCGCTCGTGACCCAGACGGAAGACACCGGTCAAGCGGGGATTACCGGTTGCCGACTCCCACCACCCCAGATTGAGGGCCATGCCGGCCGAACCCGAAGTCACCGCACTCAGGGGCGTGCCAATGAAGGGCCCCTCACCGGTGAACAACTGGAACCCCTGGAAACCCTCCGTCGGGTACAGGTCGAACTTGTCCCACCGGAATCCGACCTCCCGGAGGAAATCCGCCTTGACCTGGAGGAACCGCATGTCCACCTGCACCTGGATCTTCATGGTCGCACGCATCTCTCGGAGCAGCCCCTCGATACACTCATGCACAGCCTCAGTCTGCACAACCACGAGGATCCCCGGATCATCGGGCCTGAGGAACGCTCTGCCTAGCGGAAGCGCGGGCGCCGCTAGACTGACTGTCGGCCCAAAGGCGCCGGCCCCCGGGCCGAACCGCGTCGGGGGTCCACCAAAGGCCCCGGCGCCGCCCATACGCGGTCCACCAACAGCACCGAATGCGCCGGCCCCGGGCCCGGCAGCGCGCGCCGTGAAGCCGAACTCAGCGGGCATGCCACCACCACCAACGCCGCCGCCGCCAAAGCCG
>DAOVRD010000250.1 GCA_030628375.1 Planctomycetota bacterium | reverse complement strand
GGCGCCGGGCGGCCAGGAAACGGCTCAGAACGGGCAGCGTGCCTCCCATCAGGAACGTCGGCACCAGCAGGATGATGGCCGACACCAACACCTGGACCGCGATCAGAAGTCCGGGGCTCTCGGTGGCGCGAAACACCGGCCCGTACAGACTCTCGGCAAGGTCCAGGGCCACCGGCACCAGCAGCGCTGAGGCCCCGGTCCCCGCCGCCAGGAGCGCATAGATGAGGAGATGGCGCCGCGACCGGTCCGCCACCTTCCCGAAACAGAAGCTGCCGAGCGCCAGTCCGCCCATGAAGATGGAGATGACCACGCTGACGGCGTAAGTCGTGTTGCCGAAGATGGTGGCGAATATGTGTTTCCAGGCGACCTCGTAAATGAGGCCGATGGATCCGGAGACGAAGAACAGCAGGCAGACGCAGACGGCCAGCACGGCGGCCTTCGTGCGACCCGACCGTGCGTTTTCCCCTTGGGGAACGCTGACCTTCATGAACGGGCTCCCGGTGAATGCAGAGGCGCAGGCCTGGCGACCTGCCGGCCGGTTGTTCTGGTGGGGTCCGGACATTCTAATCGCCCCGGATGGCATTTTCCAGGATGGCGGCGGTTGCCGACAGGCGCTGTTGCCTTGAATATTACGGTGACAGGGGAGGGCTTTTGGTGTAAGCTGCCCGCCCGTACGGCACTGATGCGTTCATCCGTAGGGGGAGCGGCGATGGGAGAGCAAGTAGCGCGCATAGCGGTTGTCGGCTGCGGCAGCTTTGCGCAAAGGCGTTTGTACCCCAGCATCCGCCTGGCCGAGGGCATCCGGCTGGTCGCCGTCTGCGACCTTGTGGAGGAAAGGGCGGCGCACGCGGCAAAGGCCTTCGGAGCGGACGGCTACTACACCGACATGGACGCCATGCTCGACGCCCAGCATCCCGACGGCGTCTGCGTAATCGGCCCGGGGCCGATGCAATACGAGCTGGGCATGCGGGTGCTGGCGCGGGGCCATCATCTGTACACCGAGAAGCCGTGTGCGAACACGTCGCGCGAGGCCGGGGAGCTGGCCGAGGCGGCGCGCAGTCGCGGCCTGATCACCGGCTGCGGCTTCATGAAGCGCCACAGCTCGGTCTACCGCGCCGCGCGCTCCCTGATGGAGCGCGAGGAGTTCGGGCCGCCTCGCGTCATCGAACTCCGCTTCACGCAGGGCCCGTATCGCGCGATCTGGGGCATTGAAGAGCCCATGCGCGCGTCGTTGATCGGGCAGTTCGTGCACATTTTCGATCTGACCCGGTTCCTGGTCGGCGACGTGCAGTCCGTGATGGCGAAGCTCTACGAGAGCGAGCCCGGCGGCGAGTACGGCGCTTACACCGTGCTGCTGACGCTGGCAAACGGTGGCTTGGGGTTGATGAATCTCAACATGATCGAGTCCGACACGTGGCACTTCAACGAATACGTGCGCGTGTCGGGGTTTCGGCATTGGCTGGACGTGGAAGACATGCTGCGGCTGCGCTATCACCCCTTGCGGGGCTGGTCCGAGCAGGAGGACATCAAGAACCAGGTGTTCACGTGGCAGCCGGCGCTGGACCTGGAGACGGAAATGCTCAGGCGAGCCGGCTACGTCGGGGAGATCCAGGAATTCGCCCGGTGCTGCCTCACGGGGCGGCAGCCGACGGCAACGAGCCAGGAATGTGCCGAAGCCTTGAAGATTGGAGAGGCCGTCTGGGCGAGCGCGTGTGCGGGCGGGCGGGAGGTGACAGTGGGCGCCGCACCTGCCGAACCGTGAAGGCCCCGGACGGCATCGCCACGGCGCCGAAGCGACTTCTTGATCTGTCGAGGAGGGAGCCATGATCAACATTGCGATTGTGCGGGGCGCGGGTCGTTATCACGGGCGCACTTTCTCCAGCATCATCAACGACTATGACAAGGAGGCCTACAAGGAGAAGAGGTGGCCTTCCTCTCCAACGGCGCTTGCGGATAGGGCGCACGTGAGTCACGTCTGGGATCCCGACCGGGCCGTGGCGGAGGAGCTGGCGGAGGCCGCCCGCATTGACCGCGTTGTGGACGACCCCAGGGATGTTATCGGCGAAGTGGACGGCGTCATCATCGCCGATGACGCCACCATGGCCCATCAACAGGCCGCGCCTCCCTTCCTGGAGGCGGGCGTGCCCACGTTTATTGACAAGCCGCTTTCGACCGACGTGGACGAGGCACGGCAGATCGTCGAACTGGCACGCAGGAACGGCACGCCGTTCTTCTCCGCCTCGGCGCTCAGGTTCGCGAACGAGCTTCGGGACAGGGAGGCCCTGGCGGACCGGGTCGGCGAGATAACAACCATATGTGCGGTCGGCATAAACGAGCTGGTCTTCTACGGCGTGCATCCCATGGAGGCGCTGGTGACTGTCATGGGGGCCGGGATCCGGTCCGTCCGGAACGTGGGACTGCCGGGCGAGGCAATCGTGCGGGTGCGGTTCAAGGACGGGCGACAGGGAACGCTGATCGTATACGAAAAGGGCTTCGCCTATTCGCTCGAAGTGACGGTCCACGGCACCAAGGGCCACCTCCGCATCCCCATCACGGACAGCGCCGGCTTCTACACCAACATGCTTTCTGCCTTCGTGGACATGGTCGAGACGGGGCAGCCGCCGGTGCCGGCCGAGGAGACGCTGGAGATCATCCAGGCGTTGGTGCTGGCCAAGCAGTCCGTCGCCGAGGGAGGCGTTGAGAAGGAGCTGTAGCTCAGGCGCCCTCGCCTGAGGAAACCGACGCAGAAACAACCGCAGCCGGGGGCGGCTGCGCTACATTCGCATGTTGCATCCACATGTAGCACAGGCGCCCCCGCCTGAGGTTCTGTCCCCTCAATCGTGCGCGTGGTGCCCCTGCTCGCCCCCCTCTTTTCCCACGAAGAGCAGAGGGAAAGCGATGTCGCTCACGCAGCAGGGCACCCAGACGGCGACGAACAACACCACGAACACCATCGGCAGCAACGGAAGCCAGTTGACTGCGCCGTGCGCATGGGCGATCACATAGAACAGGGACGCCCACGTGCTCAACAGCACGTGTCCGGTGTGGGGGATTTTCGTCATCGGCTTGTACATCCCGATCGCCACGCCCACCAGCGCCATGGAGCTAATCAGCCAGCAGTGCTCAATGAAGGGAATGTGGAAGTGTATCTCTGCCTCCTGGGAAGTGGCCAGAAGGATCAGGGTTCCGCCGTGGTGGGGGAATATGACGTCGCTCAGGGTGGCTATGCCGACCGACCCGACGAAGCCGATCAGGATGCAGGCGATGACGTTCTTCCGATAGCGCCGGTACATTGCGGCCGTGACCAGCGCGCTCAAGAGAACGTGGACGGCATGCAGGCCTTCGAAGAGCCCATGCAACAGTTCGGTCGTGGCTCCTGAGAGCACTATCACGACCATCAGCACAATGCCCGTGAACGCGCCGAAAAGCGTGAAGGGCGCGTGCCTCTTCAGTTCGTGAAGAATCCTTTTGAGCATCGGTTCGTTCCCCAGGGACGATGAATGCGGCAGCGTATTATTCTAGCGAAAACGGGACCGGCTTGCGATGACTTAGTGCCTCAGACCGTGGCCTTGGTTCAAGTCGTTACGTTGCCGGCCTCGACTCAGTATAATGCGTTCTTGCGCTGGGTGACCTGTGACACCGGAGGAGTGGAAAGATGGCCGCAACGAACAGGCCGAACGTGGTCTTCATACTGACGGACGACCAGGGGCCGTGGGCCGCCGGCTGCTGCGGCAACCCGGAGATGCGCACACCCAACATTGACCGGCTGGCCGCGCGCGGGGTGAGGTTCGAGAACTTCTTCTGCACCTCGCCGGTCTGCTCTCCTGCCCGGGCCAGCCTGATGACGGGCCGCATACCCTCCCAGCATGGCGTCCACGACTGGATACGCGGTGGCAACGTGCCCCCGGACGCGGCGAAGTACCTCGAAGGGCTCACCTGCTACACCGATGTCCTGGCGGAGAACGGCTACGTGTGCGGGCTGAGCGGGAAGTGGCACCTTGGTGACAGCATGACGCCTCAGCACAGCTTCAGTCACTGGTTCGCACTGCCGCGGGGCTCCAGCCAGTACAACGACGCAGAGATGATGCGCGACGGCCAGGTGCAGGTGATGCCCGGCTACCTGAGCGACGTGCTCACCGACGACGCGCTCGAGTTCATGGAGCAGAACCGGGGGCGGCCGTTCTACTTGAGCCTGCACTACAACGCCCCGCATGCCCCCTGGACCGGCCACGCGCAGGAGATCGTGGACTCCTACGACGACTGCCCGTTCAAGTCCTGCCCGCAGGAAGCCGCCCATGCCAACGCCGTCAGCCAGATGCGCGTCCACCTGGGGAACCGCGAGTCGCTGAAGGGCTACTTCGCCGCTGTGACGGCCATGGACCTGAACGTGGGACGGGTCCTCGACAGGTTGGACGAGCTGGGGCTGAGGGAGAACACGCTGGTCGTTTTCACCAGCGACAACGGCTATTCGTGCGGCCATCACGGCTTCTGGGGAAAGGGCAACGGCACGTTCCCGCTGAACATGTACGAGAACTCGGTCAAGGTGCCCTTCATCGTGAGCCATCCGGGGCACCTGCCGCAAGGTGTCGTCACGCCCGCCCTGGTGAGCCAGTACGACTTCATGCCCACGCTGCTGGACTGCCTGGAGCTGCCGCCCGTGCAGGACGAGACGCTGCCGGGCGCGAGCTTCCTGTCCGTGCTGAAGGGGGAGACCGACGAGGCGCGCGAAGAAGTCGTGGTCTACGATGAGTACGGCCCGGTGCGCATGATCCGCACGCAGGAGTGGAAGTACGTGCACAGGTACCCTTACGGGCCGCACGAGCTTTACGACCTCGTCAAGGATGCCGGCGAGCGGGAGAACCGGGCCGACGACGAGTCCTGCCGGTCCGTGGTGACGGAGCTGCGCACGCGGCTCTGTCGCTGGTTCGAGCGCTACGTCGTGGCCGGGCTGGACGGCGTGAAATACCCCGTCACGGGCAAAGGCCAACTCAAGAAGATAGGGCCTGAGCATACGGGCGAGGAGTGCTTCCAGCCGTCCGAAGGGTGAGCCGCTACAGGGCGTCGTAGTGCTTGCGATACAGGCCGCGGAACTGGTGGTAGGTCAGCCCCAGGATGCGGGCGGCCTGTCTCTGGTTGTGCCTGGCCTCCTCCAGGGCGCGCTTGAGCAGAGCGATCTCGAGATCGCGCACCGCTTCTTTCAGGGGCCTTCTCATCAGGTCGGCAGCGTGGGCCGCCTCCTCGTGCCGGCCCGGGCCTTCGGGCTTCCGGGTGGCTGCCGCCGGAGGGGCGGACAAGGAAGCGCCGAAGGGGTTGAACTCGATCGTCGTTATCACGGGCGAGTCGGAACGGTAGACGGCGCGCTCCACCACGTTCTTCAGCTCTCGCACGTTGCCCGGCCAGGAGTGGCCCCGCAGCGCCGCGAGTGCACCTTCGCCGAGTTGGGCGACCTCCGCGCGCCCGAGTTCGAAGGCCATTCGGGCGGCGAAGTGGTTGGCCAGCAGCGACACGTCGCCTCGCCGCTCGCGCAGTGGCGGCAGCAAGAGAACCTCGAAAGAAAGCCGGTCCAGTAGATCCTGCCGGAACCGCCCGCCCGCTGCCAACGCCGTCAGGTCGGCGTTGGTCGCGCCGACGATGCGCACGTCCACCTGGACGCTCTGGGCGCTGCCGACGCGCTCGAAGGTGCCGTACTCGGCCACGCGCAGGATCTTCTCCTGGGCTTCGGCCGGGATGTTGGCGATCTCATCCAGGAAAAGAGTTCCCTCGTCGGCCGCCTCGAACCGGCCTGCGCGACGTCTTGTGGCGCCCGTGAACGCGCCCGCTTCGTGCCCGAACAGCTCGGCCTCGATCAGCGTCGGCGCCAGCGCAGCGCAGTTGAGAGCCACCAGCGGGTGTTCCCAGCGTTCCGACAGGTAGTGGAGGCGGCGCGCGGCCAACTCCTTGCCCGTGCCGCGCTCTCCGACGATGAGCACGGGCCGGTCAACCTTGGCCACGCGGGATAGCCGCTCCTGAAACGCCAGGAAGGCCTCGGACTGTCCCAGGGCCTCGGTGAGGCGGGCGGCAGGCAGTTCTGAGAATTCCGCGGGTAGCGGCGTCATGGCTCGTCTCGCCAGAACGTGGATGTTCTTGCTATATGTTAGCGTATTCCGCCACACCGCGCAAGGTCCCAGAACCGGCCTTCGAGACCTAAGCCTCGGGCCAAAGCGGACTTGCGGAATTGCCCGGCGATTGGCATCCCTGTTGCGAAAAGGAGAGGGCGAGATGGCGTGACCGACTG
>DAOVRD010000296.1 GCA_030628375.1 Planctomycetota bacterium | reverse complement strand
GGATGTACAGGATGAACAGGATGACAGAAAGACGGCAAGGTATGGGAACGACAGGGGCTGGTTCCTTTTAGGGTGCATGTTATCCTGTGAATCCTGTATATCCCTGTAAATGCCTTGTCTACGTAACAGGATGGACAGGATGAACAGGATCACAGAAAAACGGCAAAGTATCGGAACGACAGCGGTTGGCTCCTTTTGAGGCGCATCTTATCCTGTAAATCCTGTGTATCCTGTTGATGCCTTGTCTACGTAACAGGATGGACAGGATAAGCAGGATAACAAGACGACATGAAAGTACTGGAACATCAGCCACGGGCTGCTTTTCTGAACGTTGATCTTATCCTGTAAATCCTGTGTATCCTGTTGATGCCTTGTGCAGATAGCAGGACTCTGGCGGAGCCATGGAGAAGCACGAAGAAACGGTCCGGGCGGAGGTCGTCATCAGCGGACGCGTGCAAGGCGTGTGGTTTCGCGGCACCACTTACGATCAGGCCCGGGCCCTGGGCCTTATGGGATGGGTGAAGAACCGCTGGGACGGCGCAGTCCAGGCCGTCTTCGAAGGCCCACGCAGCAAGGTGCAGCAGATGGTGGCCTGGTGCCACAAGGGGCCCAGACTGGCGCGGGTAGAATCCGTGGACCTCAAATGGAAGCAAGCCACGGGCGAATTCGGCGGCTTCTCCATCACGTACTGACCCGCCTGCCATGCCCCCGCCGGCAAGAGGTCCTTACCAGTCTATCCCTGTTGATGACTTGTACACATAACAGGATGTACAGGATAAGCAGGATAACAGGAAAGCGGCAGAGTACGGGAACGACAGGGGCTGGCTGTTTTGAGGTGCATGTTATCCTGTAAATCCTGTCTATCCTGTCAATGCCTTCTCTACGTAACAGGATGGACAGGATTACAGAAAAACGGCAAGGTATTGGAACGACACCCACCGGCTGCTTTTCTGAAGCTTGATCCTATCCTGTAAATCCTGTGTTGCCAGCCGGAATTCACCGCCGGATGCCTATCCCTTCCCTTTGCCCTTCTTGCGCTGCGGCACCGGCTCGGTGTGCTCGCATTCGGGGTACCGCGTGCAGCCGCAGTACTCGCCGCCCTCCGGCGAGACCTTCTTGATCAGTTCGCCTTTGCACCCCTCGACCGGGCATTCCCTCCGGCGCGCCGGGACCCGCCACGTATTGCGGCAGCGCGGGAACCCGCTGCAGGCCAGGAACCTGCCGAACTGCCCCCACCGCATTACCATGGGGCGGCCGCATTTCTCGCAGACTTCGTGCGTCGGCTGGGGACCGGGGAGCACGTCCTTGGGCACCGGCGAGGTGTTCTTGCAGTCGGGGTAGCCGCTGCAGGCGAGGAACAGCCCTTTCCGACCCCGCTTCATGCCCATGGGAGCGCCGCACTTGTCGCAGACGCCCAGGCGCTCATCGGGCGCGAACTCGGTTTTCTCAAGCGCCGCCTCCAGCGTCAGCATGGGGGCGGACTGCTTGCAGCGGCCACACGTGAGTTCCCCGGCGGTGCCTTCCCCTTTGACGTGCATCTCCTGGCCGCATCGCGGGCACGAGAACCCGGTGCTCTGGCGAGGCTCGAGCTTGACGGGTTTGCCGTCGCGGTCCAGCCCCATGATGTTCCGACAGTCGGGATAGGCCGAACAGGCCAGGTATTCCCTGCCCTTCCTGCCGGTTCTGCGCACCATCGGCGCGCCGCACTTGTCGCACTTGAACTCGGTCTCAACCGGCTCCTCGGCGCCCGTGGCGGACAGGCTCTTGGTGCTCTTGCACTCCGGGAACCCCGGACATCCAAGGAACCTATCGCCCATCCGGCTGAACTTGACCACCATCGGCAGGCCGCACTTCTCGCACAACACTTCCTCCGGCGGCGCGAGCGCCGAAACCGATTGCATCTGTGCCTTGGCCTTCTCCAGATCCCGACTGAAATGCCCGTAGAAGTCCGCGAGCGTTTTGCGCCACTGGCGCTTGCCTTCCTCCACCTCGTCCAGTTCCTCTTCCAGCTTGCTGGTAAACGACACGTCCATCTCGCGCGGGAAGTGCTCGACCAGCAGGTCCGCGACGACCACGCCGAGATCGGTGGGACGCAGGGCGCGGCGTTCCCTGCGCACATAGTTGCGGCGCAGCAAGGTGGAGATGGTGGGCGCGTAAGTGCTGGGCCGGCCGATGCCCTGCTTCTCGAGTTCTCGAACGAGCGTGGCCTCCGTATACCGGGCAGGCGGCTGCGTGAAGTGCTGCGACGGCACCAGGTCCTTCAGGTCGAGCAACTGGCCCTCTTGCAGTTCGGGGAGGACCTGATCTCCGGATTCCTCGCGCAGGGGAAGCACGCGCCTGAAACCGTCGAACGTCATCTGCCGCCCCGTCGCCTTAAACTCACCCGGACCGGCCTGGATCTGAACGTCCGTCACGTTGAAGCGGGCGGGCGTCATCTGGCTGGCGACGAAACGCCGCCATACGAGTTCGTAGAGCTTATACTGACGATCCGAAAGGTGAGGACGCACGTCCTCCGGCCGGCGAGACGTGTCCGTGGGCCGGACGGCCTCGTGCGCCGCCTGCGCGCCCTTGGGGCTGCGGAACACGTTGGGTTTCTCCGGCACGTAATCGTCGCCATACTGCTGGCCGATGAAGCGTCGGCACGCCCCCAGCGCCTGTTTGGCCACGCGAGTCGAGTCGGTGCGCATGTAGGTTATCAGGCCGACCGTTTCGGTGCCGATGTCCACGCCTTCGTAGAGCTGCTGCGCAATCCGCATCGTCTGCTGGGCGGTGAAGCCGAGGCGGTTGTTGGCCGCCTGCTGGAGCGTGCTGGTGATGAAGGGGGCGGGCGCTTTGCTCCTGGTCGCGCGCTTCTTGACGGATGCGACCTTGTAGGTCTCCGTCTTCAGCCGCCCGACCAGCTTGTCGGCCTGGGCCGCCGTGGCTATCTCGACGTCTTCGCCTTCGAACTTCCGCAGTTCCGCCTCGAACGTCGCGCTCTCACCCGGACGCGACAGGACGACCTTCACCTCCCAGTACTCCTTCGACTCGAAGGCGTCCCTCTCGCGCTCGCGCTCCACCACCAGACGCAGCGCCACGCTCTGGACGCGCCCCGCGCTGAGCCCACGCACGACCTTCTTGCTTATCAGGGGGCTGAGTTCGTAGCCCACGATCCGATCCAGGATACGCCGGGCCTGCTGGGCGTTGACCAGGTTCAGGTCTATGTCGCGCGCATGCTCGAACGCCTCGCGCACGGCGCCGCGGGTGACTTCGTTGAACGTCACCCGCTTCACCTTCTCTTCGGGCAGCTCCAGGAGGTGCTTCAGGTGCCAGGCGATGGCTTCGCCTTCGCGGTCCGGGTCAGGCGCCAGGTAGACTTCGTCCGCCCCGGCCGCTGCCTTGCGCAGCCCTGCCACCACCTTCTCGCTGCGCGGCAGCACCCGATAGGTCGGCTCGAAGTCGTTCTCAACATCCACTCCGAACTGGTCCGCCGGCAGGTCGCGCACGTGCCCGCGAGAGTGCTGGACAGTGAACTCCCGGCCGAGGTACCGCGATATGGTCCTCGCCTTCGCGCCCGATTCGACTATGACAAGCTTCTTCGCCATGCGTGAATGCTCGATCAAAACGCCATCCCGGATTGTAGGGAGAAGCATTCCGCATTGTCAAATCAGCCCGCCAGGCTGGGCGGCTCGGCGGGCGGCCCCGGCGCCGATGCATTTTCGTGCGCCCGGTCATCCTGAACGGGCTTTTGACGAGGTCACCCGCACGGCCTTAGACTAAATGCGAAACCACATAGATGCACGATGTGCTTAAGCCCGTAGGGTAGGCATCGCGGCGTCGGAGTGTAGGGGCGGTTCGCGAACCGCCCCTACCAGAACGGTCCCGGCACAACCGGACCATCGTCGCCCGGGGTGGCAGGCCGCCCGCCACTCTTGGCAATGCCGCCGGACCATCGCGCATTCACATGGCCTCGTATTCAATCGCACCGGAGGTGATCCGTTGGCGCAAGCGCACGCACAAGAGCCGCTGTTCGTGGCCGTCACGGTGGACGTAGACCCGGACGCGAACCGACCCCAGCCTGGTCGTGCGGACGCCGTCAGTCCCGCAGGGGAAGCAAGGTACGACGCCTGCTTCGAGGGGCTGGGCCTGTTGCTGAACGTTCTGGAAGGGATGGGGGCTCCTGCGACCTTCTTCTGGGAAGCCCGAAGCCTCCGGCGACTGACGGCAACCCGAGGCGACCTGGCGGCGCGTGTGCTCGGGAACGCATCGTTCGAACACGGCTGCCACAGTCACCGACACGAGGACTTTGCCGGCAAGCAGACCGGGCTTCCACTGGGCCCCGAAGAGACACGGGGAGTTCTGGAGCGTGCGGCAGAGGTGTTCGATTCGGTGCTCGCCCGCGCGCCGCAGGGCTTTCGCGCCCCCTATTGCCGCCTCACGCAAGAGTTGACCGACGCGCTGGCCGCGTTCGGGTACGCCTACGACGCAAGCCTCACGCGGCAGCCGGGGTCGCACTGGCGCCTGCGCCCCTTCCCACTGGCGGCGAGCGCCGGCCTCTGGGAGCTGGCTCTGTGCCGCTGGCGAGACCGGCACGGAAAACCCATATCGAGTTACCTCTGGCAGCTCTGCGAAGGCAAGCGGCAGGTGGAAGACTACGTCCACGTCGCGGCGTCTCTGCGGGACGCGAACGCGGGCGGCCTCCTGCAGATCGCCCTTCACCCGTGGCACCTGGTCGTGTCGAAGGACGGCGGGCGCCTGCCCGCAGGTCACGCCGGCTCCCCGGCCGCACGAGTTGAGCAGGTTCTCGCAAAGGCGGCAGACATCGAGGGCGTGAAGCTTACGACCGCGGGAGCTTACCTGGACCGGGCGCGGACCGGTACTGCCGCCGATTGACGGCGCCGGCGCAGGGGGCGCGCGAACGTCAGGCGGCAGGCCACGCTGCTCGGGTCTGCGGCTTCCGACCGCGCGCGTGCGTGGAGTCCCTTCGGACTGCGACATTGCCGCAGTTTCTTCGCGGCCCAGGGTCATTCAATTGTCGGTGGATTTCTCCGATAACTCCTTGTAGAGGCTACTCAAGCAAGGAGGTATCGGACGATGGGTGAGGCGCAGGGCGGACAGTTCGAGCGGTTTTTGAGGTCCCGAGCGCCCTCATCGGACACACTGCGTCCGGGCATGGGCTATAATG
>DAOVRD010000201.1 GCA_030628375.1 Planctomycetota bacterium | reverse complement strand
TAATTCATAATTATGAATTCATAATTGCCGTCGGTGCGAAGTCTGACGTTGTAGGCCTGAGAGATGGTACCGGCCGTTGCGCCTCGGCGCAACAACCGGCTGATTGACACTTCCGCGGCACGGGGTTAGAATCCATCGCCCGGCGTCGCTTCGCGTGCCGCGGCGCGGCTTTCGGGGCCACCTTGCAGGGAGGACGTCGTCATGCGGATTCTCTACTACGACATTGACACGCTCAGGCCGGACCACCTGGGCTGCTATGGGTATCATCGCAACACCTCGCCCAACATAGACCGTGTTGCTCGCGAGGGGACGGTGTTCACGAACTTCTACGTTACGGACGCGCCGTGCCTCCCTTCGCGTGCGGCGCTTTTCCTGGGCAGGTTCGGAATCCACACGGGCGTGGTCGGCCACGGCGGGAGCGCAGCCGCCCCCTACATCGTCGGACGCGACCGTGGGTTCCGATTGCAGGCCCCGTGGCACACGTGGCCGATGGCGATGCGGGGCTGCGGGTTCTACCCGGTCAGTGTCAGTCCGTTTGCGGAAAGGCACTCGGCCTGGTGGTTCTACCACGGCTGGCGCGAGATGTACAACCGCGGCAAGGGAGGGGGAGAAAGGGCCGACGAAGTCGTGCCCTACGCGCTCGACTGGCTGGACCGCCACGGCGAGGAAGACAACTGGTTCCTCCACGTCAACGTCTGGGACCCGCACACGCCTTACCGCACTCCCGAAGAGTACGGAAACCCCTTCGAGGGCGAACCCATCCCCGGCTGGCTCAGCGACGAAGTCATCGAGCGGCACTACCACAGCTTCGGACCGCACGGCGCCCGCGAGCCGTGGGGATACGGCTCGGACCGGGAATTCCCCCGGCAGCCGTCCGAAATCCGCAACCTGCAGGATTTCCGGCGTTGGATAGACGGCTACGATGTCGGCATCCGCTATGCCGACGACCACCTGGGTCAGATACTGGAGAAGCTGGAGCAGAAGGGCGTCCTGGACGACACGGCCGTCGTCATCAGCTCCGATCACGGCGAGAACCAGGGCGAGCTGAACATCTACGGAGACCATCACGTCGCCGATCACATCACCAGCCGCGTGCCGCTCGTCATCCGCTGGCCGGGCAAGGAAGCCGGAAGGACCGACGAGGGTCTTCACTACAACCTCGACCTGGGGCCGACGTTCATGGACCTGCTCGGCGGCAAGTGCCCCGCGCGCTGGGACGGGCGGAGCTTCGCCCCCGCGCTGGACGGCGAGGAGTGCGGGCGCGACGCGCTCGTTGTCAGCCAGTGCGCCTGGAGCTGCCAGAGGAGCGTCCGGTTCGGTCAGTGGATCGTCATTCGCACCTACCACACCGGCATGAAGGATTTCCCGCCCGTCATGGTTTTCGACCTGGACGAGGACCCGCACGAGACCCGCAACCTGGCCGAAGAACGGCCCGACATCGCCCATGAGGGGCTGGCGATCCTCGAGAAGTGGCAGGCGGACATGATGGCCACTTCGACCAGCCGCGTGGACCCCCTCTGGACCGTGATGGCCGAAGGCGGCCCGTTCCACACGCGCGACAGGGTGGCGAGCTACTGCGAGCGCCTGCGCGAGACCGGGCGGGAAGCGCACGCCGAGAAGCTCGAAAGCCTCAACGGCGGCTACCTCGTCGGCCGTCCCTCCTGACACTCCCGCCCCATGTGACCGTGCCGCCCCGCGAGCCGGGAACGCCCCCACTTTGCCGTCCTCATCCTGTAAATCCTGTACATCCTGTCAAAGTCGTCGTATCCCCGGCCCCAAGCCGCGCCCCGCCGACTTGCGACGTCAATACACTTTATGGCTTGACGGAACATCGGCGGCGAGGTATACTCACAGAGGACATGAAAGGCTCACTTCCTTGGGTATTGATCCGTGGCCATCTGTGGAGATCAGTGGCTGAATGCCGTGGCCTCCCGGCAGGGCGGGACTAGCGGCAGCAAGCAGTGAGGGAGATGGGCGGCCGTGTTGGGGCTTGGGCCCTCCTTGCCAGCACGACCCGGAGTTCGGATGTTGCCGTGTTGAACGAGATAGGTTCGGAACGTCGCAAGATTGCATGGAGGCGGCAAGAATGGCAGCCCATTGGAAGTTGCCTGTCTGGGTTACGTTGGTGATTTGCTCAGCCCTGACTCAGGTGTCGTGCGACGGTCGCGGGGTGGAGGGATTTGGGCCTCTCCACGGGGCGGTGAGAGGCGGATACCTGGAGCAAGTGGAGCAGTTGATAGAGCAAGGGGCGGATGTCAACGCGCGGACGGCGGAGGGAGAAACGCCGCTCCACTACGCAGCCGTGGGACCGCCGCTGGGGATTCTCTCTGCGCGGCAGGTCGAAGCAATTAGGCGAGCGACGCCGGAGATTATCACTGCGCTGTTGCAGGCAGGAGCGAGGATCGAAGCCAGAGAGGTCAGGGGGCTGACTCCACTTCAGTATGCGGCAACTGAGAGAAACGTCGATGCTGTCAGGGTGCTTGTGGAGAACGGCGCCAACGTTAACACAAGGGACCGCGTACTGCGAGCCAGTCCGCTGATGCGCGCGGCAAGCGGAGCTCCGCTGGAGGTCGTTCAACTCTTGCTTGCTGCGGGAGCCGACATTCATGCTCGCGACAGGCTTGGCTCTACCGCGTTGCATTCCGCGGCCGGCGGGCTGAACGAGCAAGCCGTAGACATCCTGCTCGACAGTGGCGCGGACGTCAACGCGCAAGACGACCGAGGCTCTAGTCCCTTACGCTACGCGCTGAACAGTCTCACCGGTCGAACGGTTGCTGAACTTCTATTGGAGCGAGGCGCAAAGCACGACGTGTTCACTGTTTCCGCGCTGGGAGAACTGGGCCTACTGCGGAGCATGTTGGAGCAAGACCGCGCGTTGACTGGGGCCCGGCACGGGGAGGGGCGCACGCCGCTTCACTGGGCTGCGCGGTGGGGGGAGGTCTCGTGCGCCGAGGTCCTTCTGGAATATGGAGCCGACTGCGACTCTCTGGACCTCCGCGGTATGTCGCCGCTTGCCCTAGCTGCTGGAGAGGGGCATGTGGCCTTGGCGGAGTTGCTGCGCCACCACGGCGCGACAGAGTGACGGGCCGGCGTCACGGCTGTCAGGCACGGATTTGCACGGATAACGCCCGACGCCGGAAGGGGCTGCGGACTGCGGCGAGCTGCTCGTCGGGAAGCGGTCGGAGTTGTCTGTGCAGTGCCGGCTTCCTCGGTTTGACTGCTGGAACGCTTGCATTACAATGGTGATTTGCCGGCCGCCGGGAGCTTCATGAGCCGGCGGCGACATCGAATGTGGTCTGCTGCACGGAGCCATAATGCGCGACAAGTACGACTTCGACGTGGCCGTCATCGGATCGGGGCCGGGGGGCTACGTGGCCGGGATCAGGGCGGCGCAGCTCGGCGCGAAGGCCTGCGTCATTGAAAGGGCAGAGCTGGGCGGCGTCTGCACGAACGTCGGCTGCATCCCCACCAAGGCGCTCTGGCATTCGGCGCGCCTGATGCTGCAGATCGGACGGGCCGGCGAATACGGCGTTGACGTTGCAAGCCACGAGCTGAACTACCCCGCCGTGGCCGCTCGGCGCGACAGAATCGTCCAGAGGCTGCGCGGGGGCGTCAAAGCGCTGCTCGCCAGCAACGGCGTCGAACTGATCCGGGCGGCCGCCTCTTTCGGCGATCCCCACTCCCTGCATCTGGAAGGCGAAGGCGTCGGCCGCGACCTCACCGCACGGAACGTGATCGTTGCCGCGGGCTCCAGGCCGCTCGAACTGAACGAGGCGCCTTTCGATCATGAAGTCGTGATGGACAGCGCGGACGCCGTTTCCGCAGATGAACTGCCCCCGTCCATCCTCATCGTCGGCGGCGGCTACATCGGCATTGAGTTCGCCTGCATATACTCGGCCTTCGGCGTGGAAGTGACGGTAGTGGAGGCGATGGACCGCATCCTGCCCGGAATGGATGAGGACTGCGCTCGACAGGTGGCCAGGACCCTGAAGAAGAGCGGCGTCGCCGTCCTTGCAGGGACGCGTCTTGAAGCCATAAGGAAGGACGACGGAGGCGTGCGAGCCACGCTGAGTGACGGCAAAGAAGTCGCGGCGCACCGGACGCTGGTCTGCGTGGGCCGGCGGCCGGACCTGGGCGGGCTGGCGATCGAGAAAGCGGGACTCCAGCCCGGGGACGGCCGTCAACTGCCCGTCAACGCGCACATGCAGACCGCGCAGCCGCACATATACGCCGTCGGCGACGTGGTCGGGGGTCCCATGCTGGCGCACGTGGCCAGCCGGGAGGGCATCGTTGCTGCATCGCACGCCAGCGGCACCCTCACCGCCGCGATGGACTACCGCGTCGTGCCGGCCTGCGCGTTCGTCTTTCCGGAGATCGCGTCGGTCGGCCTGGGCGAGGAGGAGGCCCGGCAGGCTGCTGAGCAGGTGGTGGTCAAGAAGTTCCCCTTCCGGGCGCTCGGCAAGGCCCATGTCCTGGGCGAAACGGGCGGGTTCGTGAAGATGCTGGCGGACGGCAAGACGGGTGAGTTGCTCGGCGTGCACATCTGCGGGCCGCAGGCCAGTTCCTTGATCGGGGAGGCCGCGCTGGCCTTGCAGTTGGAATGTACCGCTGAAGAGCTGGCCGAGACCATCCACGCGCATCCGACCCTCGCGGAGGCCATGCACGAGGCGGCGGAAGGACTGGTAGGCCTGCCCGTTAACTGGAGGGGTTGAGAACTCATGGCGCACCCGGCCCGGCCACAGCTCCTTTACGCTGGTCTGCGTCGGCTTGATTTCCACGAGGCGTTCCGCCTCCAGGAGCGCCTGCGGGATGCCTGCATTGCTTCCCAAGGGCGGCCGAATTACCTGCTGCTCGTGGAGCATCCGCCCACGGTCACCGTCGGCCGAAAGGGCAGCCGTGCCGACGTCCTGGTCAGCGACGAGAAGTTGAGCGAACTGGGCGTCTGCCTCATCGAAACGAACCGCGGCGGAGAGGTGACTTACCACGGCCCGGGCCAGTTGGTCGTCTATCCCATCGTCAACCTGGCGCAGCGCGGCTGCGACCTGCATCGCTACCTGCGCGATCTGGAAAGGTGGCTGGTCGGGCTCTGCCGCAGTTACAACGTGGCGGCGCACGCCGGTCCCCCGCACACAGGCGTCTGGGTCGGCGAGAGGAAGATAGCCTCCATCGGCATCGCGGTGCGCAGATGGGTCAGCTACCACGGGGTAGCCTTCAACGTGGCGACGGACCTGTCGCAGTTCGACCTGATAGTCCCGTGCGGCCTGCCGGGGATGACGGTCACGTCTCTGGCGCGCGAACTGGGAACGGCGCCGGACCTGGAGGAGGTGGCCGAGCGGGCTGCCGGCCTCTTCGCCGAGGAATTCGCCATGCGCCTGGAGAGGGTGCCCGCTGAAGCAGTGGAGACGGCATGAAGGCGACAAGGACAAGACTGCCGCCGTGGCTCAGGAAACGTCTGTCACCCGGCGAGGACATGCAGCCGGTCCTGAATCTGCTCAAGGAACTGAGTCTGCGCACCGTCTGCCAGGATGCTCGCTGCCCGAACATCGCCGAGTGCTTCGGCCGGGGGACGGCCACCTTTATGATACTGGGAGGGGTCTGCACGCGTGGCTGCACGTTCTGCGCCGTGGCCAGAGGCAGGCCGGCGCCGCCTGAGCCCGGCGAACCCGACAGGATCAGTGAGGCGGTTCGTCGGCTCGGCTTGAGCCACGTTGTGGTCACCAGTGTAACCCGCGACGACCTTCCGGACGGTGGCAGCGGCCATTTCGCGCAGACCATCCGCGCCGTCCACCGGGACACCACGGCAACGGTCGAAGTGCTGACTCCGGACTTCAAGGGGCGCCTTGAGGACGTTGACCGGGTGCTTGACGCGGCGCCGGAAGTCTTCAATCATAATGTCGAGACGGTGGCGAGGCTCTATGCGGCGGTGCGCCCGCAGGCCGATTACGGGCGCTCGCTGGGCGTGTTGGCCAGGGCGGCTGGATCCCCTTTGTCCCCGATCACAAAGAGCGGTCTGATGCTCGGGTTGGGCGAGGCGGAGGATGAACTGCTTGCGGTGCTCGCCGACCTGCGCCGGGCGGGTTGCCGGGCGCTGACGCTTGGCCAGTACCTGGCACCGTCGGCCGCGCACCGCCCCGTGGCCGAGTTCGTGAGACCGGAGCGTTTCGAGCAACTCAAGGCGCGGGCGTTGGAGATGGGTTTCGAAGCGGTCGCCAGCGGGCCGTTCGTCCGCAGCAGCTACAAGGCCGGCCGCCTGTTGGCGCACGTGATGAACTATCGCGAACGAAGATCAAACGGTCGAAGTGGAGGAAAAGATGGCGTTTGAGGTCAGGCTCCCGCCTCTGGGAGAAGATGCTCCGGACGCGGCTGAGATCTCCTTCTGGTACGTCGAGGAAGGAGAAGCCGTTGAGGAAGGACAGGATATGGTCGAGATGGTGACCGACAAGGCGGCCTTCACCTTGCCTGCTCCGGCCAGCGGCATCGTGAGGGCCATCGTCGCCGGCGAGGGAGAGACGGTCAAGGTCGGCCAGCTCCTCGCCGTGGTGGAAGACTAGTGGAGCTTCAGCCTTGAAATTGGCAGTTGTTAGGTCGAGGCAGCGTTGTATACGTGTCACGTGGCTATTGTGCGTCTGCCATAGTGGTAGGCGCGATCCGCTTTCGTAGGGGCACGGCGCGCCGTGCCCCTACTTGACAAGGTCGAAACGGCCCTACCCGGAAGTTCGGTGTTGAAGCTAGACTAGAAGCCGAGGTCATGTCCGTGCCAGACATACCGGGACAACATGACGCAGCGCGTCTGCTTCGAGCGGCACTCAGGAGCGGCAGGCTCCCCCATGCCTACCTGTTCGTGGGTTCGTCCGGGACCGGGCGCCTGGCCATGGCCCGTTGGCTTGCACAGGTTCTGCTCTGCCGGCGAAAGGTAGAACCGGACGAGTGCTGCGGCGAATGCGACGACTGCGTTGCGGTCGCATCGGGCCGTCATCCCGACTATCGGGAGGCCGGGGTTCCCGCCGGCAAGCAGTTGCTGCCCATCGACACCATCCGGGATCTTCAGCGTGCGGCTTCCTTGAAGCCGGTCCTGGGCGTTCGCCGCGTCTTCACGGTCACTGAAGCGGAGCTGATGACCATTGAAGCGGCCAACTGCTTCCTGAAGACGCTGGAAGAGCCTCCGGGCGCGTGCTTCTTCGTGCTGATTGCATCCAGCCTGCGGCAGATCCCGGAGACCGTCGTCAGCCGTTGTCAGGTCGTCAGGTTCCGGAACCTGCCGCCCGACGATCTCCAGCATCGGCTGGAAGAGCAGGGAATGGACCCGGAGGACGCCCATTGGCTGGCCAGGAGATCGTGGGGCAGTCCGGGCCTGGCGCAGCGGCTCCGGGAGATGGGCCTGGCTGCCTTCAATCGGGAACTGGTCCAACGGCTCCGTGCTATGTCCCTGGAGGACAACTTCCGACTCTCCGACTGGCTGGACGGCCAGGCAAAAGAAGGCGCCGCTTCCGGCCCCAAGTCCCGCGCGGCGCTTCAGGAGGTGCTCGAATGCGCCCTTCTGTACTACCGGGACCTCGCGCTGGCCGCCGCGGCGAGGGGGGGAACGGCGGAACTGTGCAACCGGGCCGGGCAGGACGGGATAAAGGAGCTGGCCAGTGGCGTCGAGCCGGACGCCTTTGTGGAGGACGCTGAG
>DAOVRD010000127.1 GCA_030628375.1 Planctomycetota bacterium | reverse complement strand
CTTTGCTGAGCCGAGCACCCTCGGCGGCGGGCCGGCAAAGGGCTTCGCGCCCGTGCATACGGGGAAGGCATAGTCCGTTGTCTTCGGACCGAAATCTTCCGGAACTCCCCGCCCTTCGGCCACCAAGGCGTTGAGCTCTTTCATCCACTCGGCGGTCTGGGGACTGCGCTCGGGAATGAGGCGGAAGGTGCCCGGCTGAGGGGTCGGGTAGAACCAGTGGAAGCCGTAAGCCCCTATGCCCTCGCGGATGATGGCCTTCATGTACCAGATGATCTCGGGGTTCTCCTCGCCGGCCTTCAACCTGGGCTCCGCGCCGAACTCTCCCAGGAAGAGCGGCTTGCCCACTTCCCGCGCAGCGGCCGCTTGCTCCCGCACCATGCGGACGTAATCCCGCTCCGTGTGCCAATTGTAGGTCCAGGGGTCATTCGTGTAGGCGTGGCTGCTGGCGATGTCTATCCCGCGCGCGCTGTTGATGTTCAGCCAGACGTTGTAGCTGTTGCGGACGTCCGGCCAGTGGAGACCGTTGACGCCGCTGCTGATGAGGTGATTGGGGTCAACTGCCCTCAGGTCGCGGGCGGCCTGTTCGTAGAAGCGCCTGGTCTCGGGCAGGTTGTCGGGCTCTCCCCGGTATTCGTTGGCCACCTCCCAGAACAGTATCCAGGGCTCGTCTTTGTAATGACGGCAGAAGTCCTGGACGAAGGTTTTCCAGGCGCCGTATGCCTCGCCGTCCACGTCGAACTTGCTGCCCGGCGCCGCGCTGCGCGGAAGCTGCGTCAGAGTGAGGATCAGGTATATGCCCTCGCCCTTGCACCTGTTCACGAACACCCTGTCGAACTCCTGGTAGAAGGCGTCGCGGTCCGCCAGCCACCGGTCGTAGGTGGCCGCATACTCCACGTCCCCCGTCCCCGGGACCCAGGTGCGGATGGCGTTGAATCCGTATTCCTTGCAGCGCCTTATTCCGCTCTCCAGCCACGGCCCCCTGAACTTGAACCAGTGGCCCACGGCCGGGTCGCAGCAGTTGGCCCGGATGGAGAAGGGCTGGCCGTCCTTGTGGAACTCCCCGTCCTTGATTGTCAGGAATCCCGTGCGGCGCTGCGCTGCGGCGGGGGGCAGCCCGGTCCATGCCACGATCCAGACTGCCAGCACCAGACCAACCGCCAGCTTCACCCGGAACATCTTCCCCCTCCCCCCTGTCCGCTCTGGCGAACGAAGAAGCAGACAGGGATGTACAGGATCAGGAACTAAGAACATCTAACAAGAAGAACCCACCGCCGAGAGCGCAGGCCTACTCCGCCCCGCTGGGCGGCGCTACGACTCGTGCTACGTGGCGAACTTCCGGCCCTCGTCCAGCATCGCCAGGTAGCTGTCCACGGGGATGTAGTTCGCGATGCTGTTACCGGAGCCGAGGCAGTAGCCGCCCTGGGGCATGCATCTCTCCAGGATATGGCGCACACGCGCCCGCACCCGCTCCTCGCCGGCGCGGCACAGGAAATCTACGTCCATCCCGCCGAGGATGGCGATCCGGTCGCCGTACCTGTCATAGGCGTCCTCGACCGGCTCGATAACGTCTTCGAATGAGTGCCTGGCGTCAATGCCCACGTCCTCGATCAGGTCTTCCATGATGGCTTCGAGGTTGCCGCACGAGTGCAGCACGTAGGGCCGTCCTGCCTCGTGGGACATCCGGGCCATGAGCTTGTGGCCCGGCAGCACGAACTCACGCATGTCGGCCGGGCTGATGAGGGTGCCGTTGCGGAACCCCATGTCGTCGCTGCCCATGATGATCTTGACCCGGTCGAACTCCAGCATGCGGCGGACGGCGACGCGGTACATCTCCACGAGCTTGTCGCTGATGGCCTTGACCAGGTCACGCTGGTCGTAAAGCGAGTAGCACAAGGTCTCGTAGGCCATCAGCCAGGTGAGGTATTCCGCGAAATGGGCGAACCCGCCGCTGCCGATGATGCACATGTCTTCCGGCAGGTTCTCCGAGTACCATTCGAGCGAACGCGTGGACGCCGCTTCCGGATCGGGCCAGGGGTAGGCTTCGAACTCGTCCCAGTTGGTGATGGGGCCGGCGTGCTCCTCCATGTAGCTGCGCCCACCCGATCGGGCAAGCTCCGCCAGGTCCGCGGTGGTGGTCCGTTTGAGGGGCATCTCCATGCCGTCCAGGCCGCACCGAACGTAGTCGTAGCCAAGGAAACGCTGGAGGGCGACCTGACGTTTCAGCGGGAAGTCTTCCTCGTTCGCGTCCAGGCCATCAAGGACACCGTACCTGCGGCAGATCTCCTGCTGGACCTCCCAATCAATGAAAAGCTCTGCATGGTGCACCCGCTCCGTCGTCCCTTCTCGCCGGATGCAGCGCACCAGGCCTTCCCAGTTGGGGGTGACCGGAACGGAAAACGGTGTGCTTGCCATGGGCACAAGTCTCCTTGCAGCGGTCGGCAGATTTGACGACGCCCGGAACGGCCTGCGCCGCCCCACAAGCAAGGATTGATAGCCGAAGGGCATCCGCCAGTCAACCCCACATGCCAGGCAGACGACGCCCCTTGGCCTGTTGATACTGAAGTTG
The DNA here is from genome assembly GCA_030628375.1 of Planctomycetota bacterium. Taxonomy (GTDB): domain Bacteria; phylum Planctomycetota; class Brocadiia; order SM23-32; family SM23-32; genus DAOVRD01. Next base: position 8,193 of record DAOVRD010000127.1, on the reverse strand, counting down.
AGCCCCCGTGTAGTCCGAACGGCCGGCGCGATCACCAAACGCGGATGATGGCTCGTGCGGAAGTGCCCGGATGCGGCGGTTTGTCTTCGAACTCCTCCAGCAGTTCGAGTTTCACCCAGAACTGACCTGGGACGCCGAACTGCTCGTACTGGTCGGCGGAGTCCGGGTTGGAACTGGTCGCAGAAAGAGTTGCGTCACCAACGGCCACGACCGTTGCCTTGACGTATCCCCTGGTGTGAAGTCCTACCTTGACCTTGGCTTTCTGGCCGACCTGGACGTGCCTGCGGTCCTCTTCGCGAATCAGGCCATCAATCCAGCGGCCCCGGCTGTCGTCGGCGATCTTTATTGTGGTGACTCCCCTGCGGCAGAACTCGCCCACGTCGTCGAATGTGCGATGGACGGTGCCGGTGACGGGGCTTCTTATCGTGGTGGCCTCAAGCTGAGCGCGGCCAATCGCTACGCGGGCAGCGGCTGCTTCCAGCGCCTTCTCTGCTTCCTTGACCCGTCCGCGGGCCACCTCGATCTCATCCTCGCTGCCCTGCGCGCGTTTCAGTTCGGCCTTTGCTTCGTCCAGTTCAGCCTTGCGGATTTGCAAGTCAGCCTGCAGACCGTCCAGGCTCTTGCTTCCGGCCTTGGCGAGGGCCAGATCGGCTTCCCGACCAGCCACCATCTGGGTGTGGGCCTGGACCTCCTCAACGGTTGCTCCCTCTCGGAGCATGGCCAGTTGGAGTTCGGCCTGGCGCACGGCGTTTTGCTGCGCGATGAGTTGGGTCTTCTTGACATCGAGTATGTGCCTTGACTCAATCCCCTTTGCGACGAGTTTCTCTGATTCCTCGACCTCCGTCGTGTAGAGTTCAGCCCGGGCCCTTGCGGTAGCCAGTCTCGCCTCTGCGACCTGGATCTCCTCCGGGCGTGGTCCCTTCTTCACGCGGTCCAACCACGCCTGTGCTTCTTTTGCCTCTGCCTCGGCCCTTCTGATCTCCCCGGACACCTGAGCTTTCCGAAGACTGAGGGCGGCTTCGGCGCTGGTGACGCGGGCTGCGGCCACCTCGACCTGTGCCTGCGCCAGTTCCACGGCCGTGGCGACCTGCGTCATGGTGAGGCGCAGACGGGCCTGCGCTTGAGCGTGCTGGCTCTGCCTGATAGCCGTGGTCGCTTCTGCTGCTTCCAGCGCTGCGCGCAGTTGGGAGTCGTCCAGCCGAGCGAGCACTGCGCCCTCGGCCACCGTGTCGCCCAGCTTGACCAGCAGCTCCTCCAGTCGGGCATCAACTTCGGGGGAGACGTCTATGAGTTTGGCCCAGACGTGGGCCTTGCTCGTACGCACGTAAGCCACGGCGCGCCAGATGAAGTAGGCCGCCACGAGACTTCCCACGCACACCAGAGCAATGCCTCCCCGCAGCAGCCTCTTCCGCCAGATTCGAGGCTCCTGCGGGGGCTTGACCCCTCGGGACTGCCGCCGCAACTCGTAGGTCATTCCCAGTGTATCCTCACCCATGCGACCACCTCTTGCTGATTTGCAGGCCGAGAAGACGAAGCAAAAAATTAAAGGCGGGCAGGTGGGTTCGCCGCCACTCGCCGCCTATCTCTTATTATGGGCTCCGGAGGATCGGATTTCCAGCTTCTTCAGGTTTCACGGAACAGCAGTGCCTGGCTGCGCTCGTCCAGTTCTGTAGAGTCTACGACCTCGAACCGGTTTCCGTCCACGTCTTGAATCATCAGGCGTCCGCGTGGCAGCTTGCGAATGTTGTTCCGATCAACCACCTCGAACGACGCATAGCCGCGGTCGGTCTCCACCTCCCACTGGCTCACGCCCATCTTTTCCGTTATGGCGTCGACGCGTGTGATCTTCGCCACGTAGTACATCCGTTCAAGTGCATTCTTGAGGGCCTGCCGGCTCGCTTTGTCCAGCTTGTGCGGGTGCGCAAGCAGGGCCACCTCAAGATCTTTCCCGTCCAGGAAGCTCACGTAGTCCGCCCTGCCGGTCAGGGGGAACGCATGGCGGGGGCGCACCCCCGTGTACTCGTTTCCGTCCACGCTGATGCAGAGATTCTGAAAGGGGTCCTCCCAGATCCGGACCTGCTCCGGCTGGAGGAGCGACTGTGCCACTTCTTCCGCCGGGGTCCGCCCCTCCTGAGTGGCTTCGCGGTTGCGGCCTTCGCCTTCTATCGTCTGGTCCGACATCGGCTCTCACCAGGCCCGGATCTTCGAAAGCTCTGACTGAAGCCTGCAGAGGCGGCTGTAGAGTCCTCCGGACTCCAGGAGCTCTTCATGTGTGCCTATCTCCAACAGTTTTCCGCGCTCGAGAACGACCAAGCGATCCGCTTTGCGCAAGGTGGACAAGCGGTGCGCAATGGCGAAGGTCGTTCGATTCTTCACCAGGCGCTCGATCGCGTTCTGGATCAGCACTTCAGTCTCGGTGTCCACAGAGGCGGTGGCCTCGTCAAGGATCAGTATCCTGGGGTCGCGGAGGATCGCACGGGCGATGGAAATGCGCTGCCGTTCGCCCCCGGACAGGGTCTGACCACGTTCCCCGATGACGGTGTCATATCCATCGGGCATGGCGATGATGAAATCATGTGCGTTCGCAGCTCGTGCCGCGGCGATTATCTCGTCGGCGGATGCTTGCGGGTTGGCGTACGCGACGTTGGCCCAGATACTGCCGTGGAACAGGTAAGGCTCCTGCAGCACGACGCCTATCTGCTCTCGGTAGGACCGCAACGCCAGATCCCGGATGTCGTGGCCGTCAATGAGTATCTGCCCTTCGTCAACGTCGTAGAACCGCGCGATAAGATGGGCCGTGGTGCTCTTCCCTGCGCCGCTGGGTCCCACCAGCCCGATCATCTCTCCAGGTTCCACGGTGAACGAGATGCCGTCCACGGCATACTTGCCCGGCAGGTAAGAGAAGCGAACGTCGCGGAACTCTACCTTTCCCCGCACTGGCTGGAGCACCTTGCCTCCCGGCTGTTCGAGCGGTTCGGGGTCCGCGTCCAGTATCTCGAAAACGCGCTCCGCAGACGTCAGGCACTGCTGCAGGCGGTGATTTATGCGCCCGAACTGCTGTATTGGCGTGTAGAACCGCCACAGGTACGCCGTGAATGCCATCAGAGTTCCCAGCGTTGTCTCACCGGCGATGACCATGTATCCGCCGACGCTGAAGATCAGGATGGACCCCAGGCCCGTCATCAGGCCCAGGAATGGGAAGAAGCCGGCCCAGAGCTTCACCGCCTGCATTTCTTGCGTGAACAGGTCAGCACTGTGATCGCTGAAGCGTCGGGACTCCCGGCGTTCCTGTGCGAACGATTTCACCACGCGGATGCCCGGAATCGTGTCGGCCAGAATGGCGCTCAATCCTGCCGCCCGCCGCCAGAGCCGATGGTACAGAGTATGAATTCGCCGGCCAAACACGTACGTGCTGATGACAATGATGGGGGCCGGCCCCAGGGCAAGGAGAAACAGCCACGAGTTCATGACCAGCAAAATGATGGCAATCAAAACCATCGTAACCAGGCTCATCAGTATCTGCTGGAACCCCTCAGAGATGAAATACTGAAGGCGACTGATGTCGCCGGTCACGCGTGACATGATACGACCGGTCTGCCTGCGGTTGTAATAACTGAGCCGCAGCAACTGCAGGTGCCCGAAAAGCTGCACCCGGAAGGCGAACAACACCTTGTTGCCCAGCCAGCTCATGATGTACGTGCGGAATATGGAAATCACCGCGGAGCCGACGTAGACACCGACCAGCACCCCGACAATCACCCCCAGAAGCGACAGATCGCGGTTCGGGATCACTTTGTCGACCAGTTGCTTGGTCAGAATCGGCGGCACCAGCTGCACCGCCGTAATGAGCAGGGTCAGCGAGAGGCCCAGCAGGGCATACCACCGAAACGGCATCAGATAGGAGAACAGCCGAGCCAGGATCTTGCGGCGGTCCTGGCAGTAGGAGCAGGTTTCGCTGCGTCGGCCCAGCGCCCTGCCGCATTTCGAGCAGCGGTGGTCCGGCCGGCGTGGGGGCGGCGGCGGGATCTTATCTATCGGCTTGCCCGCTTTCCGCTCTCTCACGATCTCTTTGAGGCAGTGAACGAGATCTGCGGCCTCGTGGTGGGACGCCAGTGAGAAACGGGCCACCTCGTGGCCCTCTTCCTCGCTGCTGACAATCAGGGTGCTGGAACCGACGTACTCCCGCACTTCGGCGTCCTCGATCTGTTCCAGCGACATCTCGAACGCTACGTCAGCTTCGCCTTCCCTGCCGTTGGGGGAGAAGACCATCAGGCGTTTGTTCGTCAGGAAAGCCCACCGCTCACCGAAGTCCCCACTGGCGGTGATGTCGGCCAACAGCAGCGCCGTGACGGTTTCGCCCGGATCGAGCGTGCTCCCAAGCCAGTCCTGGACGTCCTCAGGAAGGGCCCGGACTTGCACACTGGTCCCGTATTCGCCGTTCGTTTGTTCGGTGTCCGACATCTCACACAACCCCACGAACCGGGACCAGAAAAGACAGGGGCGTCCCACTGCCCCCTCTAAGCATCCCTTATTCCAAGAACCTGTCAGAAAGGCCCGCACCGGGCAACGGAACTGACCAGTCAGTTCTATTGTAGCCGAACGCATTCGCCCTGTCAATACGACTCGGAAGATCCGCGTTTCCCCGAGGGGCACTTGAACGCGGTCGGGCTCGTGGGCAAGATAATGGGGCCGCGGGCAGGATGGCAGCGCGGTGCCTGCGCCGAGAGTCGAACCTGGAGGAGAAGAACATGAGAACCGTTCGAGTTGGCGTAATCGGCTACGGCTTCATGGGCAAGACTCAGACGTTCGCCCACAAAGCGATGCCTTTCTACTACGATCCGCCTCCGGTGGAGTCTCAACTCAAGGTGGTCTGCACGTCCAGGGACGAAACGGCCCGGGCGGCACGGGCGGCAGGCGGGTTCGAACGGTGCACGACGGACTGGCGCGACGTCGTCGAGGCGGAGGACGTGGACGTCGTTCACGTCTGCACGCCCAACGAGCACCATTTTCCGGCCCTTTCGGCGGCGATGCGGGCCGGCAAGCACATCTACGTTGACAAGCCGCTCACCGCCACACTCGAGGAGGCGGAGGAGCTGGAGCGCCTGCTGCCCGAATACCGGGGGGTGGCTCAGGTGGTGCTTCAGTATCGCTTCTTTCCTGCCACCTTGCGCGCCAGGCAGCTCGTCGAGGAGGGCTTTCTGGGGCCGGTTACGCAGTTCCGCGGGGAGTACCTCCACGGGGGGAGCGTGGACCCGGACAGGCCCGTCAACTGGAAGTCCACGGCGGCCGCCGGCGGCGGCGTCATCCGGGACCTCGGGTCGCACATCCTGGACCTTCTGCAGTGGCTGATAGGTCCCTTCGAGTCGGTCAACTGCGTCAGTCGAGTCTGGGCTGAAGACCGCCCCAGCCAGCACGAACCCCGCACGAGGATGAAGGTTGACGTGGAGGAAGCCGCTGTGATGCTTCTGAGGGCGCCGGGGGGTGCCATCGGGGTGGCGGAGGCCAGCAAGATAGCGACCGGGACCGAAGATGAACTGCGGTTTGAGATTCACGGCCGCCACGGCGCCATGCGGTTCAACCTGATGCAGCCGAACTACCTGGAGGTCTACGATCTCCGCTCGCCCGAAGGCGACTACGGGGGCAGCAGGGGTTGGCAGAGGATATCGGCTGTGCAGAAGTACCCGGGTTCGGGCGGCGTGTTCCCCGGCCCAAAGTGCAATATCGGCTGGATCCGAGCCCATATCCACTGTCTCTACTCATTCCTCGGGGCGATTGCCGACGGCACGGAGGCGCACCCGTCGCTGGCGGAGGGCATCCGCTTGCAGCGTGTCCTGGAATCGGCACGAAGCTCCGCCGAGTCGGGCAGTTGGGTTGAGCTGCCACGCCCGGCCTGAGCGCGTGTGACGCAGCAGCCCGAGATGGCCGGTCTGGCCGCCGATGCGGGCTGGAGTTGGCCCCGGGGAGAGACTTGTGCTATATTCGGTCGCGTTTGCGGCACAGGACGCCAAGTTCGTCTGTCGCGGCGCGGACATGCAAGCTCAAGGACAATAGCCGCCCATGACGCCGGCCTTCCACAGAACGCTTCTGGTAGGCAATCCGACCAGCGGAGGCGGCAAGGTCGGCCGCTGGTTCGATAAGGTGGCCGCTGTGGTCAGGCGGACGGGTCCCGACGTTGAGACCGTGCTGACACAAGGTCCCGGCGATGCCGAGCGGGCCGCCCGCGACTGTGGCGGAGATAACGTCCTCGTGATGGCGTTCGGCGGGGACGGCACTTTCAACGAGATACTCAACGGCGCTGACCTGGACCGCTGCACGCTGGCCGTCATACCGGCAGGAACTGGGAACGTGCTGGCCAAGGAGCTGGGCGTCTCCCGGAGGCCGACGCACGCCGTCGGGCAACTGTTGAGGGGCAAACTGGTCCGGTTGGATGTCGGCGTATGCAACGGGAGGCGCTTCATCAACATGTTCGGCGCGGGGCTGGACGCCCGGGTAGTTGAGCTCGTGCACGAGCGGCGCGGCCGGCGTTTGACGCAGTTGCATTACATCCCCCACCTCGTGCGTACGCTGTTGGAGCTGCCCGCCTGGGAGATCGCGGTCCAGGTGGACGGCGGCGAGGCCGCCCGCGCCTCGGGGCTGGTCGTGGTGGGGAACACGCACACCTACGGCGGGCCGATTTCCATGACGCCCGTTGCCGTCCCGACCGACGGACTGCTTGATGTGATGTGGGTGCGAAGGGGTGGACTGGCCGACAACCTGGCCGTGGGTGTGTGCGCCTTGCTGCACGCGCTTCACTTGAGCCGTCTTGCGTGCTATGGGCGGGGACGGCGGATTACGGTCAGTGCTCCCGACCAGCGCGTGCCGTACGAACTGGACGGGGAGGCGGCCGGCTGCCTCCCTGCCGAGATAACGGTTCAGCCGAACGCCGCCCGTGTCCTGGTCCCCTCAACCTTCCGTCCCGGCCCCAGGTCCTTGCCTCGGGCGGTGTGAAGTCTGCTGCCAGGACCGGAGTCGGGTCGCCGGACGTGGTGGCTCCTGGGCCGCGCCGTCGTCGCCGGGCGAAATGCAGCGTCCTCCCGTCTCTGGTACAATAGGCGGGCTGCGCGGAGGGATGGACCATGGAATGGGAGCGGTTCGATTGGCTGATCGAGGCGGCTCTGCGAGAGGACGCCGCTGGTGAGGACGCCACCACCGGCGCGCTGGTGGCGGAAGATCGGGAGGCCGAGGCCGAGGTGCGCTCGGGCGGCATTGGCGTGGTCTGTGGGCTGCCGCTGGCGGGCCGCGTGGCTACGCGGTTCGATGCGCGCATACGGTTCGAAGAGTGCGTCAGGGACGGCGACCGCGTGAGCGCCGGGACCGTCGTGGCCCGGCTGGGCGGCCCGGCGGCGTCCATACTGGCCGTTGAGCGAACGATGCTCAATTTCCTCAAGAAACTGAGCGGCACTGCGACCCTGACGGCATGCTTCGTGGAAAAGGTAAAGGGCACGCAGGCAAGGATTTACGACACTCGCAAGACCACTCCCGGCTGGCGCGAACTGGAGAAGTACGCCGTACGCTGCGGGGGCGGCTGCAACCATCGCATGAACCTGGCCGACGAGGCGCTCATCAAGGACAACCATCTCGCCCTGATGGCTCAGGAGGGGGCCGGCGATCCCGTGCGGCGGGCGGTGGACAGGGTCCGGGCGGCTCGGCCCGGGTTGAAGGTGGAAGTCGAAGTGGAAAGCCTGTCCCAGCTCGAAGAAGCGCTCGCCGCGCAGCCGGACGTCATCATGCTGGACAACATGACGCCCGAACAGGTGCGCGAAGCCGTCGCCCTGGTCGCCCGGAAGTGCGGCGACGGTGGGCGGCCCGAGTTGGAAGCCAGCGGAGAGATCACACTGGAGAACGTCGCGCAATATGCTCGGGCCGGCGTTGACAGGATTTCCATCGGGGCGCTGACCCACTCGGCCCCCGCTTTCCCCCTGTCGCTGGATATAGGCGGCTAGCACTACAACGTCAATCCACCACGCGCCATCGCCATAGCGGCTTTGGCGCGTCGGCGACAGAGCCACCGAAACTCCAATTCATAATTGCCGTCAGGCCAGGGTCTCCCGGGCAGCCCGCAGCCCGGCCCCCAGGGGGAAATCGTAGCCGAGGTCCTTCAGCGCTTTCTCCAGGGTCTCGATGCCAACCAGAAGGTCCTCCTCGCTGACGTAG
>DAOVRD010000374.1 GCA_030628375.1 Planctomycetota bacterium | reverse complement strand
GGGGCATCACGCCCTTCTCGGACCAGGGGATGAACCAGTCGGACATCTCCTGGACGGGGACGAAGTTGATGAAGAAGTTGCTGCTATGGATCGGCCGGAGATAACCGGAGGCATGGTGATAGACGATGCGGCTGGCATCCAGACGTGAGATGATGGCTTCGGCCTTGGCGGCCCTCTCGGCGTTCCGCCCGGACCAGTTGTCCCGCTTCACCTCCACGATGCCCATCAAGTCCGGGTTCATGTCGCCCGGGCTGGTGGTGGAATTGTGGCTGGTGACGTAGAAGACGGCCGACGGATGGTTCTGGGCGACGCGGACGTAGAAGTCGGCGTGTCGCTGGTAGTTCCTCACCTCCTCGGGATCGTCCCAGTTGTAGTGACCGGCATGGGGCTGGGTGACGCCTATGAGCATGCCGACGTCATCGCCCGCCCTCAGCGTCTCCTGGAAGCTGAGGTGAGAACCCGGGGTTGAGCCGTAGTTGTGCGTGTAGACGTAGTTAATGCCGACATCCTTGAGCCGGCGGAAGCTCTCACAGACGGCCCGATAGCTCCCGCCCCCGGCCCCGAGGAGAGGGTTGTCGACGGGAAGAGAGGAAAGATAGATGCGACTGCCGTTCAGGTAGAAGTCCTTGCCGTCAATCCAGAACTCACGGAATCCGAAGTGCACGGGACGGAAGGCGTCCAACATCCGGTCCTGAGAATCCACCAGCGTGACCTGGACGTCGTACATGTTCTCCGGGGTGTGGATGTCCCAGAGCTTGGCGGGACGCCAATCGGCGGAGAAGGTGTGACGTCCGTTGACCAGGTCGTCGCCTCGGAACACGGTACTGGAGAAGCGCCCCACCGTCTCCCCTTTGTCCGTGACCTCCGCGCGCAGGCGGTACGGTTCCTCGCCGCCGAGGTCTGCGAGTGCCACGCGAAAGCTGATCTGCCACTTACGCACGGACGGGTCAACCTTAAGGTCAGTGATGCGAGCCGTTCTAGGTGTGCTCGCCAGATACACGTCGCCGCAGAGCCCCCGACGTTCCACGCTGCCCTGGACCTCACGAGCCGAAGCAGTGTCGTTGAAGGCCAACATGACGCCCTTGAGGGGGACGGCCACAACGTGCACGCTCAAGAGGTGCTTCTGTCCTGGCTGGCAAGCCTCTGTCAGGTCGACCGTGCCATCGGGAAAGATCACCGTGCCCATGGACTTCCCATCCACGTAGACGGTAGCCAGGGAGTTGACGGTATCCGCTTCGAATGCGATGCGCCGACCGGCCCAATTCCGGGGAATCGTGACCTCACGCTGATACCAGGCAGCCTGGATGCCACCCAGGTTTGTGTTCCGCCAACTGGGATGCTCGAAGACCGTCTGCGAATCCTTCTGAAGCCAGGACGAAATGCCGGGCCAGCAGCCCGGAACCTTGAAGTATCCCCAGTTGTCCACGGGCACCTCGGTGCTCTTGGCGTCCCCGGGCTGCCATCGCCACAGGCCGTTTATGCACACGCGTTCCTGGGTCGGCGTCGTCTCCCGATACGCCTCGTCCAGGTTCCAGACAGCCTTCACGCCCTCCGGCAGTGCCATCTCTGCACTCTTCTGAGCGGCCACAGATCCCAGAGCCCCCCACACAAGCGCCATCACCATGCACGCCGCGACCTCGCACTTCTGAACTCCCCATCGCATCACATCACTCCCCCATGTCAAGATCCGTGGTCATGCTTCTTGGACGGGCCGCCCCGAGGGTAGAGGGACGCAAGCGAAGCGGCACTCGTCCCGGCGACCCGCGGTAGGAGTGTAGGCGCGTGCCGGGGCTCGGTCAACAGCACGTGCCCCCTCTGAGCCCTATTGGCTTGCCCGACCGGCCTCATCGACCTGCGGATTGCTTAGATGAAGGTCATGCGGGATGGTGGGATGCTGCGAACGCCGCCCCGTCCTTCCGGATTCGGCAGGAGCGCCGACTGACTGACCAAGAACTGACCCACTTGCCCTTGACGAGGGCCGGCGTCGATGCCATAAGTGCCTTCATAGAAAGAAGATAAGTGGTACGCCCGGCAGGACTCGAACCTGCGACCTGCGGTTTAGCAAACCGTCGCTTTCGACCGCTCAGCCACCTCTCCGATATGCGCTTATTACGGTTTTGTTACCGTAGTGTAATGGCCCATATGGACGCAGAACGGCAAGAAACACGGTCGTTCCCTCAGGACCAAGCAGCTATCATACTCCAAAGCGACCAAGAAGCCAACCACTTACCAGCGGCACGACTTACCCCGTGTCACTCATCGCCTCTGGCCTCTCGTGGCGACTGCTTACTACACGGGCTTCCGGAAGAGGCGAAGGTATTGACGGAACGGCGGACCGAAGAACATGCCCCCCGGTCAGTGGGACAGAAACACGGTGCCCGTGCGGACTCCCGTCAGCAGGCTCACGAAGGTGGCAAGCCCCACCATCACGCTCTCGGTGATGATGACGCCCAGGAAGAAGTTCCGCGCTTCCCTGAGCATCCTGCCCCCGCCGAACTTCAGGACCGAGACCTTGGCCAGCCAGCCCAGGAAGAAGGAGAACCACAGCTCCCTGCTGGACCACGACGCGGCCATGGCGAAGCCGAGGGGGTGAATGGGCCACCAGTAGAACGCGCCCCGCAGGAGCATCAGCAGCGCCATGAATCCCGCCCCCGAAGCCAGCCCGCCGTAGCTGGGGTTGGCCGACTGGCCCGGCGTGGAGATCATCCGGTGGATCCCCTCAAAATTACCGATCCAGGCGCGTGTGTTGCCGGGCGAAGCGGCCAGGTTTAGCCCGCCGTGGTCGTAGTAGACCCACTTCATGCTGGCATAGCCCGCCGTGGGCAGCGCCACCAGCAACGCCACGAGCATGGCCGGCAGCAGCCACCGCCGGTGCTTGTCGAAGACGGACGATATCCGCAGCGAGTTCATCACGTACGGCCCAAGTATTTCTCGCGTGTCGTGGACCAGGAACGCGCCCTGCAGCCGTGCGACAACGGCCGCCGGCCCGGAGAAGATGCGGCCGCCAGTGATGCCGTGCAGGAACCCCGAAGGGCCCCAGGACTGCTGGCTGAAGATTAGGCCCCCCTGCGCAACCATCCTGGAGTGGACCAACACGACGGCGAACGTAAGCACCGCCAGAGCAATCGCCGCCCAGAACGTCAGGCCGAACCGCATGTTCCAGGCCACAATCCCCCCAAGGGACAACACCAGCCCCCAGAACCCAAGCCGGTATCCGATGGGTTCACGCGAGTCGTCCACACCGGGAGCGCGTCCGAAGGCCCTCCTCACCACAGCCCAGAGCTGCCGCCGCGCCATCCAGAGCATGCCAGCCGTCAGGGCCAGGAAGGCCCCCGACTGCTGCCAGGATGCGAACGTGCCAGCGCGGCCGCCTTCCAACGGTCGCCCCATGCTGTAAGCCAGGACCGTCTGGCCCCACGCGAACAGGTGGAAGAACCAGATGCCCAGCGACACGTCGCTCGGCACAAGGAAGGCGAACCCGAGGGCAAGCGGGAAT
>DAOVRD010000395.1 GCA_030628375.1 Planctomycetota bacterium | reverse complement strand
TACCCCGACGTGAAGGACATTCAAGATGTAAGGATCTTGACTCATCCCCAATTCTGATACCTCATTTAGTAGCAAAGAGTATAGTGGTCAGTGGTGGCCCCCCCGCCGGCGGGCGGGTGGGTGCGTAGGGGCGCCGCTCGCTGCGCCCTGGCCCCTGGGCCCGTACGGGCCCCTACACCGGGGCTTCGCGCCCACTGCGTGGGCACCCGCCTTGAGCAAACTCAAGGTGTGGTAGCCAAGGAGCCGCGAAACCGGGGATGGATCAGGTCTCACAAGTCCTGGCATCCTCTGGAGTTGGCTGGTCGGGGCGACAGGGCTTGAACCTGCAACCTCATGAACCCCATTCATCCAAAGCCCTTCAAGCCATAGCCAACGTGGTCGCAAGAGTTACAGCACGTAGGCCAGAGCGTCGACGTAACTCCTTGCGGCTCTTGCAGTTGAACGTCCGCACTTTGATGGGGAAACGCCCACTGCCTGCGTTCCGAGGGGCAGGTCACCGCCGGAAGTGGAATTGTCATTGGCCAGTCAGGGTATGTCTCATATTATCAGAGGAAATCACGAGCAAAACGCCAACGGTCAATGGCGGAAGCACCGGTTACGGTGCGGTATGGCTGGCAGTACGGTTAGAACGCGAGGAAGTGGCCCACGACGGTCGCAGGCCAAGACTCATCTGGGAAATCCCGACTGGAAGCAATTCGTGAGACCCACAGGGCAGAGAGGTACAAGGTGAGATTCAGGAGCATGCCGGCCGGTCTGCTCATCGCGGTGCTGGCAGCGGTTCCCTGCACGCCGGCCGCAAGCCACGCTGAAGAGTTGCCATGGTCGGCCGGGTTCGATGTTGGGCTCCTGCCCACTGTTCGTTCCGTGAAGACCAGGGAAGCGCCCAGGATCGATGCGGATTTCAGCGACAGATGCTGGAAGGAGGCCGACTGGGTCTCTTCATTCGTCGAAGTGGCGGGCAGGAATAGGGCGCAGTTTGAGACCGAAGTGGCCGTGTGCTATGACAACGAGAACCTTTACGTGGCGTTCTTGTGTCACGAACCAAGGACCGAAGAACTGCAGGTCAACCGGGAGCGCAAGGAACATGATGACGACGTATGGCAGGATGACTGCGTTGAGTTCTTCCTCTCACCGGAAGGGAGCGACGCTTACTTTCAGTTCATCGTGAATGCCTCGGGGTCGAGGGGTGAGTCCAGGGACAGGCAGGCGAACTGGGACGGACACTGGACGGCGGCGGCCGCTGTCCTGCAGAGCACGTGGCAGGTCGAAATGGAGGTCCCTTTCGAGACACTGGGCTTGAAGGCCCCTGGTCAGGGTGATGTGTGGCGGGCCAACTTCACTCGGGAGCGCAGGTGCAAGGGCCCGCAGGAGGACTCCGCCTGGAGCCCGACGTTCGGCACCTTTCACAACACTGCTCGTTTCGGACGGATCGTTTTTGCCGGCGAAGGCTCGGGGGCCGTAAAGGAAAGACCGGTGCTCCAGAGCCTGAGAGTGCTGAAGCCGCTTGAAACAGGGGTGAATTCGCTCGAGATTGAGTTCGCAGCCGCGGCGAGTGGGGATCTCAAAGTAGTTGTTGAGACCAGCATTGGCGGCAGAAAGGAGGACCTCCTCGAGAAGGAGTTGAGCCTGGAAGGTGAAAGAGTATTCACCTTCCCGATGAAGGCAAGCAGAGAAGGTCCATTCTTTGCTTCAGTGACGACATTCGCGGAGGGCAGACTGGTGGAGCAGAAACATATGTCCGGCATGGTGGCGAGGCCCCCCAACGCACCCAGAGAGCACCCTCGCCTCTACTTCGGCCCACACGACGTGGAGGCGCTCTGCCGCAAGATGGAGCATCCTCTTTTCAAGCGCGACTGGGAGGCAATCCTACGGGCCGCCGAAGGTGCGCTGGAAGGGCCGCTGGTCCAGGAAGGTCGGCCTTCGGACGTACTTCCCCGGGCCGCCGGCGCTGCCGCCAGGTGTGCCTTTGTCTATCGCCTCACCGGTGAGGCACGCTTTGGCGAGCGCGCGCGGGAGATCTGCAATGCAGTGCTCGCTGCCGACGGCTGGACAGGTGAATTTCTTGGCGGCAAGAGTGCCTCCACTCAGTTCCATCTCGGGACGGCAGCGATCTGTCAGGGGATGGCCCTTGCCTATGATATGCTCGCGCCGGAGATGAGCACGGCCGAACGGAATCGATTCGTTGAGACCTGCTATGAGAAGGCCTTGAAGGTCTTTCTCAGAGAATGCGGCGGGGAGAGCAATCCCTACCTCAACGGCACTCGGACGATGAACTGGCTGGCAGTGCTCTCAGGCGGCGCCGGGTGTCTCTTCATCGCGCTCGACGGCGACGGTATGGATTTCGCGCGAGAGATCGAGATCGCCCGCGCCCACATCCTTCGCTTTGTGGAGTGGTATGACGACGACGGTTCAGCGGTAGAGCACGGCACCTACTGGACGTATGGGATGGGGCATGCCCTGCAGCTGCTCAAGGCGCTCAAGGAGAACGGCTGGCCGGAAATCATGCAGCAGAGAAGCCGTAAGCTCGAGCGCGTCGCTTATCCCATACTCTACGGGTGCATCGGCGGCAAGCACGTCGCCAACTTCTGTGACGACGGCTACGGCCCTCTCGGTGGAGCACGTGACAATGCGCTCGTGCTGGCGACCGAGTTTCAGGACGGGCGCCTGCAGTGGTGGGCCGGACAACTGCCAAGTGCCGGTGTCCTGGGGTTCGTCGCGGGAGACCCCGGGCTTGAGGCGACCCCTCCGGACGATCTGCCGACCTGCATGGTGTTCCAGAGAACTGGCATTGGCGTGCTGCGTGAGAGCATGACCGACCCCGATACGCGCTATCTTGCCATCAAGGCGGGCCGAGCGCGGGGCAGCATCTTCGATGACCCGCACTGCCAGTTCGATCTGAACTCCGTCGTCCTGGACGCGTTCGGCGTGACGCTGCTGGCAGACCCCGGTTACGGCCATGACTGGTCAGGCGATATGTCGGTTACTGATCCCAAGCATCACAGCAACTCTACCCCGCCGCACAATACCGTGCTCGTAGACGGCCGGGGGCAGGAAGTGCAGTGGAGCCCGATAGCGTTTCTGGAAGACCTTTCGCCAAGCAAGGACATTGACTATATCGTCTCACGGATCGAACAGGGATATGGCCCCAAGGTGGCCCGCTTTGACCGGCACGCGTAT
>DAOVRD010000045.1 GCA_030628375.1 Planctomycetota bacterium | reverse complement strand
TGCGTTGGCAAAGGCCGTCTACTCCGCGAGTTCGAGTTTCCCTGCTCCTGAACGGTTCGGGCTGACGAGTCAGATACGCAGAGCGTCCGTCTCTGTCGCGTCCAACATCGCCGAGGGGCACGCCAGACAGTATGACGCGGAGTTCCGGCAGTTTCTCCACGTCGCTCTCGGTTCTCTGGCGGAGCTTGACACCCAGCTGACGCTTGCGCGTGAGTTTGGATACTTGCGGCGGGAGGACACCGACGTTCTGTTCGACCAGATCACGGAACTCCGCAAGATGATATACGGTCTGACGTCTAGACTGGCCGACCAAGGTTGAAGGCAGAAAAGGGGCGAGCGGCTCCCAGGCCGCTCGCCCCCGCCTGCCGTCTGCTGTTCGCTGCCTGCTTACTTGTGCCAGAAGGATCCAAACGTATGGCCGTGGAGCGCAGAGAGCGTTGGGGGAGCCGTCCGGCCTTCATTATGGCGGCCATCGGGAGCGCAGTGGGGCTGGGCAACCTGTGGCGCTTCCCCGCCGTGGCCTTCAGGAACGGCGGCGGCGCGTTCTTCATCCCCTATTTCGTCGCCCTCATCAGTGCCGGCATACCCCTGATGATCGTGGAGTACGCCCTGGGGCAGAAGTACCAGGGCGGGGCGCCCCAGGCCCTGGCGGCGGTGACGAAGAAATTCCGTTGGGTCGGCTGGTTCGCGTTGCTGGTCGGCTTCAGCATCACGCTCTACTACGTCGTCGTTATGGCCTACGCGTGGCACTACACCGTCGCATCCTGGACCGTCGCCTGGAACCGGCCGGCTCCCACCCACACGGTCGGCCGTCGGGATGACGGCGTCCCGGTCGCCGTGGAGATCCCGCCGTCGCGTATCGGTCTTTATCTTCCGGCCCAGAACGAGGCCCAGAAGCAACTGCTCCTGTCCATCCAGCGCAACCGGCCGAAGGACGAGCAACTGCCGGTGTGGACTGACCAGGAGGTGTTCGAGAAGAAGGAGCAGGAGCGGCAGAAACCGCAGGACGAACGGACGGAGTATGTGGGCTTGAACGCCAACGTCGGCAACTACTTCACGGAGGTCTGTCTGGGCCGGTATCGGGAGGGGCTCTGGCGGGAGGCGCACACCTACCGGGAGGGGCTGGCGGAGGAACGAGCGCCGCCCCCTGAGGGCGCGCCCCCGGCCCACACGCGCGAAATGTTCCGCATCACGCCGAACCTTGCGGCAGGTGCATTCATCACGTGGCTCCTGATCTTCCTGATCATCTTCAAGGGGGTGCGCAACGTCGGCAAGGTAGTCATGATCACCGTGCCCCTGCCGGTGATCCTGCTTCTGATCGTGCTCGTGCGGGGCCTGACGCTTCCGGGCTCCACAACAGGCATCATCTACTACCTCAAGCCGGACTGGCAGCTACTGAAGGACCCCTCCGTCTGGCTTGCCGCGTATGGGCAGATATTCTTCAGCCTCAGCCTCGGGTTCGGCATTCTGATCGCCTACGCCAGCTACATGCCCCCCGACAGCGACGTGACCAACAGCGCCTTCATTACCAGCTTCGCCAACTGCGCTGTGAGTTTCGTCGCGGGCCTGGCGGTGTTCAGCGTTCTCGGTTACCTGGCCCACGTCAGCGGGGAACGGGTGGACCAGGTGGTTGAGGGGGGGCCTGGCCTGGTCTTCGTGACCTACCCGATCGCTCTGGCCAAGATGCCGATGGGGAAGTGGGCCGTGGCGGCGCTGTCGTTCGTGTTCTTCCTGTGCCTGATCTCTCTGGGAATAGACAGCGCTTTCAGCATCGTGGAAGCCGTGGTGACGGGCCTGCGCGACCGGTTCCGGCACCTCTCGCGTGTAACTGTCACGGCGGCGGTCTGCGTTGTGGGGTTCGTGGGCAGCCTGTTCTTCTGCACCCGCAGCGGCCTGATGTGGCTGGACATCGTGGACCGCTGGATGAGCAACTACGGGCTGGTGCTGGTGGGTTTGCTGGAATGCATAGCGGTGGGCTACTTCTTCCATCTGGACGAACTGAAAGACTACATCAACCAGCACAGCGAGATACAGGTCCACAACTGGTTCGACGCATTCATCAAGGTTATCACGCCGGGGATCTTGATCTTCCTGCTCGCCAATCAGTTCCTGACCGACATCACGGAGACTTATGGGAGCTACGACGGCGTCTTGACTCACGCGGTCACTTTGGCCGGCTGGGGCTGGTTTGCCGTGCTGATATGCGGCGCGCTGTTGCTGTCGCGGCACTACAAGGCGGTCGCGGGCGTGGCCGGCACGGCCGTCATCTTTCTGGTTCTGCTGGTCTACCTGCGCAAGACCGCTGCCCCGGGGCCTCTGAAGGACACGGCGGAGTTGGTCGGGCCTGCCGCCATGGGGGCTGTGGCCATTGCCATCCTGTTCGGCGGCCTGTTGGCCTGCCTCTACGTGGCCATCAGGAAATACCACATGATGGGCCCGGGCCGGGAAGGGCGGGAGCCGCCGGACGAAGGGTAGGCGCGGCCTGCGCCCGTCCGGAGCACCGCCTTGTAGCTCAGGCGCCCTCGCCTGAGTTCCGGCCATTCCCATCTGCCGCAGCCGAGGGCGGCTGCGCTACATTACGAGCCGGGCCTCCGTCGCTCTTGTCGGAGCTTTGGAGCCTGCGGGGGGGGCGGGCCACGTTTTTCAACGGGCCGCTAAGGCGCGTTATGGAGCGTAGCGACGCATCGGCCTGAGACGTGCCGCCGGTCAGGGCTGCCCATCTGCTGTGGGCTCTTGGGGTCCGGGCGGAGGCCCCTGTAGTGCAGGCGGCAATACGAACCGGGCGCCCACGCCGACCTTCCTGTCCTCAAACCAGCCGGAACGGACCTCCAGCACGTACCTGACCGGCTCTTCGGGGGCGATAGCGCGCGGATCGTTGGCCTTCGTCTTATGAATCTCTGCTATGGTCCCGTCTTCTTTGATGAAAGCGAGTGAGAGAGGGAACGAGGTGCTGCCCTCGGAGAACTCCGGTCGCTGCGGTGTGTCGTATACGTAGAGCATCGCGTAGCCGGCTTCCAGGCCGGGACGGTCGGCGAGGCCCTGCCGCCGTTTCTGCACCGTGTCGGCTATCTCGGCGCGGATGGTGTACGAGCGCGGCGGAAGGTGCCCGGGCCTTCCCTCAAGGGTCAGTTCCTCTACTCTCGCGTCAGGCGGTCGCGCGGGTCGGTTCGCCCGGTCGGGCGTGCAGGCGCCCCGGCCCCCGGACAATAAGCCCACCAGTAGGAAGATGACGACGAACGGGAGAATGTGCTTCTTCCAGTTCACCACCGGGCCTTCACCGCGGGTTACGGGACGAGTGGCTTGCAGCGCACTTATAGCACGGTGAGCCGGCGATTTCAACGTGGTCGCGTCGCCCGCGTTGCCAGGGCGATCCACAGGGCTCTCCTGTGGGCGGCGTGGGGCGTGCAGTTGAACGCCGTCGGGCAGCCGTCATAATGGTATCTTTCGGGGCGTGCGGGGATGCCTCAGACGCCCGGATGCCCGACGCCACGAGGGCGCAGTTTGAAAGGGGAAGAGATGACGACACCGCAGAGCGTTCTGGAGCTGGATGCGGCCAACGTGTTCCAGGAAGCCATTGGCGAGGAACACGGCCTGAGCCGGGCGGAGCTGGACGGTCTGGCCGAGCGGATCGCCGACTGCCATCGCCGCATCGAGGGCAGGCGCGGCAAGGACATCGGATTCATGGAGCTGGCGTACGACCGGCAGTTGGCCGACCGGGTGAAGGAGAAGGCAGAGGAGCTGCGCAACCGGTGCAGCAACTTCGTGGTGCTTGGCATCGGCGGCTCCGCGCTGGGGAACATCGCCGTTCACCGCGCCTTGAACCATCCCTTTCACAATCTGCTGCCCGACGGCCATCCGGCCCGCAAGGGGGCTCCTCGGCTGTTCGTGCTCGACAACGTTGACCCGGCCCTCATAGCGGGGTTCCGCGATGTTATCGGCGACCAACTGAGCGAGACGGTCTTCAACGTTATCACGAAGTCCGGTTCCACCGCCGAGACGATGAGCCTGTTGCTGTTCGTCCGTGACTGGCTGCGGCGCGAGGGAGGCGACCCGGCCGCGCAGATCATTGCGACGACCGATCCCCATCGCGAGGAAAGCCTGCTTCGGCGGATCGCAGAAGAAGAGGGCTGCTTCACCCTCCCTGTCCCGCCCAATGTGGGAGGGCGTTTCAGCGTCCTTAGCGCCGTGGGGCTCCTGAGCGCTGCGGTCGGCGGGATCAGCATGGATGAGATGCTGGACGGCGCGGCCGCGATGGACCGCGTGTGCCGGGCCTCAACGCTGGATGATAACCTCGCGGCGCTCTACGCTGCCGTCCTCTACCTTTTCTACCAGAAGGGGAAGCCCATAACGGTGCTGATGCCTTACAGCAACGCCCTGCGGGGTCTGGCGGACTGGTATTGCCAACTGTGGGCCGAGAGCCTGGGCAAACGAGACGGGCTCAGCGCCAGGGACGTCTTCGTGGGGCCCACGCCCATCGGCGCGGTGGGAGTCACGGACCAGCATGCAGTCATGCAGCTTTACCAGGACGGGCGCTTTGACAAGGTCATCACCCTCGTCGAGGTCAAGGATCTCTTGCCCTCGGGGGACGGCGGGGGGCCTGGCGATGTGCCCATCTGCCGGGGCGAGAGCGAGGAGGAGCTTGCTTACCTGGCAAAGTCCACGTTTGGGGGCCTCTTCGGGGCCGAACTGACGGCTGCGCGCTTCGCCCTGAGGGACAAGCACAGGCCCAACCTGACGGTGCGCCTTCCCGAGGTCAGCGCTCGGGCGCTGGGCGAGGTCTTCATGCTGTTCGAGTATGCCGTCGCCTACAGCGGCTGCCTTTATGATGTGAATCCCTTCGACCAACCCGGGGTTGAGCTGGGCAAGCAGTACACTTACGGCCTGATGGGCAGGGACGGTTACGAGGCCCCCGGCCCGGATCGGATGGGTCGGTGATTCGGGCGTGGCCGGACGGCTGGTTTGAAGGTGCATCGGGCCTGGATTATAATGTTCTATTGCGTGGTCGGGGTCATGGGGGGGGGTGGCCGCCTGTCAGCGTTCTTTTGCCGGTTCGGGCCGGCGGGAAGGAGCGCACCGGTGAGCGTCAGCGATCTGAAGGACGCCATCGCCTTCATAGCAACTTACCCGCCGCGACGGTGTGGGATCGCCACGTTCACGTCGGACCTGGTTGCAGCAGTTCGAGGACGCATCGAGGGGCGGCTCCGCACCGTGGTGATGGCCGTGGACGACCCGGCCGAAGCCCTTTCCTATCCACAGGAAGTCCAATACGCCCTGAACCAGCACGACAACGCGGAGTACGTGCGGGCGGCGGAGTTCCTGAACTACAACAACGTGCGTGCTGTCTCCGTGCAGCATGAGTTCGGGATATTCGGCGGCCGTGACGGGGCCTACATCCTGGACCTGCTTCGCGAGCTGCGTTGCCCCATAGTCACCACCTTTCACACCATTCTCCAGGAGCCCAGCGAGTCCCAGCGCGCCGTTATGGCAGAGCTGGTGGTGCTCAGCAGCCTGTTGGTGGTGATGAGCGAGCGGGCGGCGGGCTTCATGCGGGAGGTGTACGACGCGCCCGACCGGAAGATCCGCCTCATCCACCACGGCGTCCCGGAGGTGCCGCTGGTCGAGACGCAGTCCTATAAGCGGCAGTTCGAGATGGCGGGGCGCGAGGTGATCCTCACCTTCGGGTTGCTCAATCCCGGCAAAGGGATCGAATACGCGCTGGAGGCGCTGCCGCCCGTTGTAGCCGAATACCCCAACCTGTGTTACATCATCCTGGGCGCCACCCACCCGAACATCGTCAAGGAGCATGGCGAGAGCTACCGTCTTGGCCTGCAGAGGCTGGCCCGGAACCTGGGGTTGCAGAAGAACGTGCTTTTCAACGACCGGTTCGTAGAGCTGGCCGAGCTTTGCGAGTTCCTCAAGGCGGCCGACTTGTACGTGACGCCCTACCTGAACCGGGAGCAGATAACCAGCGGCACGCTGGCCTACGCTCTGGGCGCCGGCAAGCCCATCGTCTCGACGCGTTACTGGTATGCGGAGGAGTTGCTGGCTGAGGGGCGGGGTGTGCTTGTGGACTTCAAGGACTCCCGGCGCATGGGCGAGGCGCTCTTGAGCCTGCTGGGCAATCCCGCCCAGGTCCGTGAGATGCGGGCCAACGCTTACGAGTTCTCCCGGCGGATGACGTGGCCCGAGGTCGGGCAGCGCTACCTGGAGGCCTTCCGGGAGGGGATAAGCACCGCCCGGGTCCGGGCCTCAATGCCTGACGTGAGCATGCGTCAAATGCTGCCCATCACGGGGCTGCCCCGGCCCCGGCTGGACCATCTGCGCCGCCTGACGGACGACACCGGGCTCCTGCAACACGCCCGCTACTCCGTGCCCGATCGCTCGCACGGTTACTGCACGGACGACAACACGCGGGCCCTGGTCGTTGCGTCGAAGTACCACGACCTGTTCCACGCTGCGGAGGCGGAGCGTCTGCTGGGCACCTACCTTGCCTTTGTCAGTTACGCCCAGCGGGGAGACGGCATGTTCCACAATTTTGTCAGTTACGACAGGCGTTTCCTCGATGAGATTGGCAGCGACGACACCTACGGTCGCGCCCTATGGGGGCTGGGCTATGCGACGTATCGTGGGCCCGCCCCTTACAGCAACCTGGCTCAGGAGATATTCGAGAAGGCCCTGTTCAACCTGACGGCCCTGAACCTGCGCGGACGCGCCCATGCCATCCTCGGCCTCTATTACTACCTGCAGCGATATCCTGAGGCGGAAGATATTGTGGCGAAAATAGACCGACTGGCCTCGGCCCAGATGCAGCAGTATGAGGAGGCCTCGGGCGAGGACTGGCCGTGGTTCGAGGGGGTGGTCACCTACGACAACGCCGTCATGCCCCAGTCGCTTTTCCTGGGCTACGAGGTCACGGGGAAACAGCAGTACCGCGAGATAGCGGAACGGAGCCTGGATTTCATCCTTGGCATTTGCTCTTGCGGCGATCACCTGTCGCTGGTGGGCAACGACGGCTGGCACGTGCGCGGCACGGAACCTGCCTCTTTCGACCAGCAGCCTATTGACGCTTCCGGACTGGTCGAGGCCTGCAAGGTGGCGTTCCGCCTTACGGGCCGCAGGGAGTATCTGAGGTACATGCGCATGGCTTTCGACTGGTTTCTGGGCGTCAATGACCTGGCAGAGCCGCTCTACAACTTCAAAACGGGCGGCTGCTCGGACGGCCTTACGGCTCAGGGCGCCAGCCAGAACCAGGGCGCCGAGAGCGTCCTTTGCTACCTGCTGGCGCTGCTTACGCTCACGGAAGTCTTCTCCGAGCAGGATCGGACCGCCAGAGGAACGGCCGCCGGACTCGGCACCGGCCCCACCCTCAGGCTCTGACACGGTCAGCGGTCCCGATACGCGTCTTCTGAACGGCCAAGGGGGAACGGAGGCCCTGTGTTCGCCAAGAAGCCCATTGTGATGGTCAGCAGTTGGCCCCCCCGCAAGTGCGGCATCGGCACCTTCGCCGAAGAGGCCATGGAGTTCATTCGCAAGCGAGAGCCGAGCCGCCCTGCTTACGTCATCTCCCACACCGACGGGTGCGGACAGGACGTCTTCCCCATCATAGACATGAAGAGGTCGGACTGGTACCAGCCCGTGGTCTGGAAGATACGGGAACTGGACCCCTACGTGGTCCATCTGCAGCATGAATACGGCCTGTACAACTACGTTGACGAGAAGGGCGGCTCCGACACCAACGCAGGATTTCTGAAGCTGCTGGCGCTGCTGCGAGACGTGCCGACGGTGGTCGAACCCCATACCGTGCATGGCAGGATGAGGGAGCATGAGGAGCAGTTCATTCGGCGGCTGGCCCGCGTCTGCAACGTGTTGATCTTCAAATGCCACTACCAGAAGTGGCGGCTGGACTGGACCTTCTCCCGCAAAGAGTGGGAGAGGCCGCGCAACATCATGATTATCCCGCACGGGGCCCGTCCGGACAGGCGTGTCGCAATTGACGAGGCAGAGGATGTGAAGGAGGAGATCGGGCTCGGCCGGCTGCGCGGCAAGCACATCATCGGCATGGTCGGGTGGATTCAGGCCAACAAACGCTGGGACATCATGGCGGAGATGTGGGACAGCATTCACGGGGAGATTCGCCGGACGGCGGGGCAGGAGTGGGTCCTGCTGGCCGCCGGTGACATCCGGGATCCGCACGACCGGTCGGATTTCGAACGCTACGTGGACAGCGTGAAGCTGCTGGAGGAGAAAGGCATAGGCCACTTCTACCGTTTCACTCCGCGCGGCGATATCTACTACAAGGTGATGGGCGTCTGTGACTTCCTCGTCCTGCCGACCGTTGACGAGACGCAGTCGGGCACGCTGGCCCGCATAATCGCCCTGAACAAGCCGTACATCACCACGGCGCCGCTGGAAGGCCTGACGGCCCAGACGCTCGAAAGCGGCGGGGGGCTGCTGTTCACTGACAGGCCGATGCTGCGCGATGCCGTCGTGCGACTTGCCACCGACGAGGGGCTGCGGTGGCAGCTCGGCTTCAAGCTCTACCGTTACCTGATGGACGTTGTGAACTGGGAAGTTATCGCGGGGAAGTACTACGAGGCATATGAGGCCGCCAACGCAGAGGTCCATGAAGGCAGGCCCGTGGAGATGCCTCCGGAGTTTTGAGCGGCTCGGCACGCTCACCGCCCCGAGCGGAACCGAAGCGGGCGGCGGGGGCGGCGGTGCCTCGTGCGACGCGTGAGCAAATTCTGCCGTTGCCGAACCACCTGTGTTGGCGGAACGGCCTGGGATCCGTTGCCAGTGTTGCCTTTAGCGGTACGCGGTGAAGGAGTTGTTTCCTATCAGCCCGTTGAAGAACAAACAGCTTCCGAAATACTCAATACCTGAGCGCCCCAGGCTGCCGTGTCTGTGTAGCACAGGCGCCCTCGCCTGTGGTTTTTTCAGCCGGGGGCGGCTGAGCCACATTCTTCAACGGACAGCTATGCCCAGTCTCTCAAGGAAGGGACCCAATGAAGGTTATTGCGTGTACGGTTTCTTCGGACGGGTGCGGGTGCCCTGAGCGCAACGAGGCTAGATATGAGGTGGGCCAGAGGGCTTTGGAGTGGGCCAGCGAACATCGGGCCGACTTGGTGGTTTTTCCAGCCGGGTACCTTTCTGCTGGCTCTAAACCTCGGATTGAGCAAGCGTCTTTTCCCTTGATCGAGGCTGCGCGACGGTGCGGCATTTGTGTGTGTTTCGGCGTGGATGTCGTGACGGGTGGCAAGAATTCGCAGAAACGCAAGAGCAAATCAGCGGCGAATTCGCGTCTGGCCAACTTCGCCGTGGGGTATTCTACCGTTACTGGCATTGTGGGTCGGTGGCGTCAGAGGTCGGCGACGAGCAAGGATTTCGTCCAGGGCGGTATTCCAGCATACAAGCAGTTACGTGTTGTCAGAACCCAGCGCGGCTGTGCGAGCGTCCTAATCTGTGGGGAGGTGTTCAATCGGCACATTGAACACGCCCTGAAGGAACATGCTTGCGAGCTCTCATGCGTTGTTGACCTGGCGCACCTTTCCAGGGGGTTCCGGATATGGCATGCGTTTGGGCGCTTGGCTGAGGGCGGGCTCCCGTGCTACTGCTCAGTGCACGCGGATCGTCGCGGCGCCATGAAGCACTGCTGTCTTCCTGGTTGTGGCCGCCGGTCGACCCGGTGTACAGACTACGTCATAGAGGGCCCGCCCCGAATGGAACTCAAACGGTGGGGGGCCTGCGGCGAGCGGAGTTAGTTCTCTGTGCTGCTCTGCGTTTGCTTTGGACGCCGGCCGCGGTGCCCTGCACAGGTCAGCTCCGGCGGGGGGAGCGGTCGCAGGGGGTGTCCCTGCCGCAGCAGGGGGTGTCTCTGTCGCAGCTTGGCGCGGCACTTGAGGAGGCCCGGGAATCCGTGGCGTAGAAGCCGCTGCCCTTGAAGATGACGCCGGCCCCGCCGCTGATCAGGCGCTTCACGGGCCCGCCGCAGCGGGGGCAGGTTTTCAAAGGCGCGTCCGTTATGTTCTGGAACTTCTCGAACCGCTTGCCGGTCTTCGTGCATTTGTATTCGTAAGTGGGCATGTCGCGGACCTCCGCGCCTTCCCGCATCGCGGACGGATTTTGGGACGGTTACTTGTGCCAGACGCCTTCCTCTGCCAATGCTTCGGCCAGGCGGCGCACGGCCGTGGCGGCGGGGCCGGCGCCGTAGTTGACGAGGATTTGCCCGTCCATCAGTGCGCGGTTCACCTCCTCGTCGAACGGTATCTCGGACACGACCGGTGAGTTCGTCCGGCGGGCCATGTTGCGAATGCGCTGGGCCTGCTCGGCGTTCAGGTCGCACTTGTTGATGCAGATCAGCGCCGGCACGCCGAAGTGCCGGGTCAGTTCGAGCACGCGTTCCAGGTCGTGCACGCCGGAGACGGTCGGTTCGGTCACGATCAGCGCCAGGTCCACGCCGGAGACGGAGGCTATGACGGGACAGCCGGTTCCGGGCGAGCCGTCGCCCAGTATCTTGTCGGCGCCCTGCTGGGCGGCCAGGTCCGACGCCCGGTTCCGCACCCGCGTGACCAGCTTCCCGCTGTTCTCTTCCGCGATGCCAAGCCTTGCGTGGGCGAGCGATCCGCATTCGGTTTCGGAGACGAAGCTCTGGCCCGTCACGGCCTCACTGATGTCCACGGCATCCACCGGACAGACGTAGCCGCAGAGCCCACAGCCCTCGCAGGCGAACTCGTTGATGCGGTAGCTGACGGGTTCGCCTTCTTCATCGAATTCGCCTGGTTCGATGGCGTCGAAGTGGCACATCTCCGCACACCGGCCGCAAGCGGTGCAGGCGTCCGGGGCGATAGTGGCCTTCTGCCCGCCGACGAAGTCCTCGACTTCCTTGATTTCGGGGTTTAACAGGAGGTGCAGGTCGGCCGCGTCCACGTCGCAGTCGGCCAGGAGCTTGCCGTCCAGCAGGGCCGCCAGCGAGGCGGTGACGGTCGTCTTGCCGGTTCCTCCCTTGCCGCTGATAACGGTCACTTCCCGATAGGAGCCGGAGAGGCCGGACGAGGGCTGCCCCGGGGGGCCGACCGGCGCCATGGCTTCTTCTTCCGGGACCGGCTGAGGCGGGCCCGCCGCGACTTCGCAGACTCTTTCGTAGATGTCCAGCAGGATGGGGCGAAGCTCAGGATGCCGGTCAAGGAGCAGATCCCCGCGCGAGTACGTTTCGGCGTACTCGCGCTTGAAGGGGATGCGTCCGATCACGGGAACGCCCGTCATGTCCGCGTAATCCTGGATGAGCGTGTCCGTGCCGTCCGACCGATTGACGATGATGGCGGTCGGCACTCCGAGCGTGAGGCTGAGGCCCAGTGCAAGCTTCAGGTCGTTCAGGCCGAAGGGGGTCGGCTCGGTCACCATGAGGGCAACGTCTGCTCCATTGACGGCCTCCACCACCGGACAAGCCGTGCCGGGCGAGGCATCAATGATGGTTATTCCGTCGGGCTCGGCGTGTTTCTTGACTTCTTGGACGATCTTCGGCGCCAGGGCCTCTCCGATGTTGAGCACGCTGTGGCCGAAGGCGAAGTCCGCTCGCTCCTCGTCCAACTCCACCCGGCCTATGGCCACGCTCCGCTCCGTTATCGCGCCTTCGGGGCAGATGAAACTGCACACGCCGCATGCGTGGCAGAGCTCGGGGAATATGAGCACCTTGCCTTTGACTACGGCGATCGCGTTGCTTTGACAAGCCCGGGCGCATTCACCGCATCCCGTGCACAGTTCCTCGTTCCACTCCGGCTTGAGCACCTCGACGGGCTCGACCCGGCTGAATGTCGGTCGGACGAAGAGGTGGTCGTTGGGCTCCTCAACGTCGCAGTCGAGCAGTCGCACCGGCACGTCTATGTCTTCGGAGCGCGACAGGGCGGCGGCCAGGTTCACCGCAAGGGTGGTCTTGCCGGTGCCGCCTTTTCCGCTGGCTATGGCGATGATCATGTGCTTGTCCTCCACGCGAGCCGGCGCCCGGGCCGTCGGCCGGTCAAGGGGCCGGACAGATCGGCGGTGCGGTCAGTGATCGCAGATGTTCTCGCCCGCTTGCAGGGAGCCGGCCAGATACTGCTCCACGATGCGCTCCGGCTCCTCGGTCGGCGCGCCGACCACGACTTCAATGCCGCTCTGCGAGAACAGTCCCTGGGCCCTGCTGCCCATCCCGCCGGCAATGATGACGTCGGCGCCATGCTCGTGGAGCCACTGCGGCAGCAGGCCGGGTTGGTGCCCCGGCGCGGGCAGCCTCTCCGATGCGACAACGGCCGGAGGTTCGCCGCCTACTTCCAGCAGCGCGAACTCCTCACAGTGGCCGAAGTGGGCGGCCAGCCGCCCTCCGACCAGCGGTATGGCGATCTTCATAATGTCTCCTTGCTTCTGTCCGGATTCCTCGATGCGGGGCCTTGCGGCCCGCTCGCTCACTCACGACCGAGCTGCGTGATGGGCTCGACGGCGTCCAGAAACGCTTTGGTTGACGGACTGTCGGGAAACTCCTCCACGAACGGATGGCCTTCGTCGCAGGCCCGGACGATGACGGGGTCAATCGGCACGCGCCCCAGGAACGGAACGTCCATGTCCTGGGCCATCCTCTGCCCGCCGCCCTCGCCGAAGATGTCGGCCCTCTTGCCGCAGTGCGGGCAGACGAATCCGCTCATGTTCTCGATGACGCCCAGCACCGGCAGCTCCAATCTGCGGCAGAACGTTATGCACTTGCGCACGTCGGCCACGGACAGCTCCTGCGGGGTGGTCACTACGATGCCTCCCGCGGCATTCGGGATGAGCTGGCAGATGGAGAGCGGCTCGTCCCCTGTGCCGGGCGGCAGGTCAACGATCAGGAAGTCCAGGTTGCCCCATTCCACGTCGGCCAGCAACTGCCTGAGCACGTTCATCTTCAGCGGGCCGCGCCAGATCACGGCCTCGTCCTTTCCGCGCGCCAGGAATGCGATGGACATGACGCGCAGCCCCGCTCCGGTGCGGACCGGGACGATGTTTTCGCCGTCGGCGTAGACCGGCTCCGACTCGACGTTCAGGATCTTGGGCACGCTCGGCCCGTGCATGTCGGCGTCGAGCAGTCCCACCTGGA
Organism: Planctomycetota bacterium; assembly: GCA_030628375.1. Lineage (GTDB taxonomy): Bacteria > Planctomycetota > Brocadiia > SM23-32 > SM23-32 > DAOVRD01. The sequence goes on along the minus strand of DAOVRD010000045.1, from coordinate 3,676 downwards.
AGCCTTCGGCGCAGAGGGTCACGGCCAGGTTGGCCGCCACGGTGCTCTTCCCCACGCCGCCTTTGCCGGAGAGCACGAGCACCGTGTTCCGGATCTGGCTGATGCGCTCCTGCAACTTGAGTTCTTGCAGTTCCCTCTGTTGCTGTCGGGCCTTCTGGGCCTCCGAAGGGCCGCTCTTCGTTTCTTCCATCGAGTTGTCCCGTTGGAACGCAGTAGCGACTGGGCCGGACTGCCACCGCTTAGAAGTACATCTTCTCCGCCACCAGGTAGGCGAAGTCCGGCTCGAACTCGTTGGGCTTGACGTGCTCTACCTGTTGCGCGAGCTGCTCTGCCCTGGCTCTCATGTCGCGGGAAATGAGCATCTGCCTGGCTCCTTCGAGCGCGGCGTTGCCGATGCGGGAGATCTTCCGGACCGCCGGCGGCAGCAGGCCGATAGCGACCGCGCTCTGGGGATTGATGAAGTTGCCGAACGCGCCTGCCAGGTAGATGCGGGAGACCTGCTCCAGGGTCACGCCGTAGTATTTGATCAGCAGGTCCTGATCGAGGCGAAGGCCGGCCTTGGCGGTGATGAGTTGATAGATGTCGTCCTGGTCCAGGATTATGTCGCCCGTGACGACGAACTCGCGCTCGATCTTTGCCTTCCTGGTCATCTTGCCGCTGCGCAGCAGTTCGGCCAGCAGGTCAATAAGGCCGGAGCCACAAATGCCTACCGGCGCCTTGCCGCCGATCGTCGCATATTCGACGCGGTCGTTTCTTATCCGGACATTCTTGATGGCGCCCTCTATAGCGCCGACACCGCACTTCGTCGTGGCTCCTTCGTAGGCCCCGCCGGCGGCGCACGATGCCGTCATGATCTTGGCCTTGTTTCCGATAGCGACTTCGCCGTTGGTGCCGATGTCAATGAGCATTACGACGTCGTCACTCTCGTACATCCGGCTGGCCAGTATGTCGGCCAGAGCGTCGGCGCCGGCGTGCCCACCGATCAGCGGAGCGCCGTAAACCGCGCCCCTCTCATTGATGCTCAGGCCAAGTTCGCCGCCCGAGGCTGTCACAGCATCGCGCGTAAGCGGCTCGAAAGGGATGTGGCCGAGCGAGTCCACGTCATGGCCGAAGAATATGCTCCGCATTGTGCTGTTGCCAACGATAACGGCGTCGTAAATGGCCTTCCCGATGCAGCCGGGGCGCTCTTCGACGCCGCTGAGCAGTTCGTTGATGGCTCCTACGACGACCTTCTGTAGCTGCTCCAGGCCGCCCTCGTGCCTCATGGTGTGGTCAATGCGGGAGATGACGTCGTTGCCATAAGATATCTGGGGGTTCTTTCGGGCCAGAGTGGCCACGGTGCTCCCGTCTTCCAGGTCCACCACCTGGGCCACAAGCGTGGTGGTCCCCACGTCAACGGCCAGCCCGTATATCCCGCCTTCGTACGGACCGAGCACCTCGGCCGGATGGCGAAGGACCTTGTCGTCCTGCCGGAAGACGAAAGGATCGAGGGCCACGTCGTCCGCACGCCGGCTCTCCGACAGGATCGTGTAGTCTCCGAAGTCCCTTATGAACACGCGGATGTCGCCGTCCGGTCGCAGGACCTCTGCCTGGCACGCCAGTCTTTCGTCGTCGGCCAGCTTGTGCTCCTTCTCGGCGGAGGTCTTCTGCGCGAGGAATTCCGCGCCTCTCTCGATCCGCACCACGCAGCGGCCGCAGACGCCGTGCCCGCCGCACTCGGAAGCTATCTCCACCCCGAGCCGCCTTGCATGATCGAGAATCGTGCCCTCTTCCAGGGCAGCTCCGTCGCGGCCCTTCCGGTACTGGGGGAAGAACATCCTCGGCATCTTGTGCTCCCGGCGGCGGGTTGGCGTTTCTCTTTCAGCGAGCGGGGGAACTGCTGCGCCGCTACCAGCGCGAAGGCACGTCCGCCCCTGTGGCTTCTTCCAGTTGGCCGTCCTTGAACGCGGCTATGGCGTCAGAGACCGCGCCGGACGCCCCGGTGGCGACGCGGATGCCCGCTGCCTGCAGCACGGACATGGCCTTGGGACCCATGTGCCCGCTGATGACCCAGTCGCAGCCCTGCTCAGCCACCGTCGTGGCCGATTGAACGCCGGCTCCGCCGGCGGCGCTGACGTTCTGCTCGTTGTCTACGGCCTCGAAAGACTCGGTCTCATCGTCGTAGATGATGAAATACCGGGCCCTTCCGAAGCGCGGGTCCACCGCGGACGATAGGTCCGGGCCCTGGCTCGTGACACAGATCTTCATGTCCTCAACTCCTCCGTAGTAGTGAAAGACATACGCCGCGCATGGAGGCGGCCGCCGTGCGCCCATGCGGTTCGCTTGCGGGCCCGTTCCAACGTCGGGCCTCAGCGTTTAACAAGGGACAGCGCGCCTTCGGGGCATTCCACAACGCAGTCGCCGCAACCGGTGCACCTGCCGCCCTCTATCCGGACCGTCTTCTCGACCGTTATGGCCCCGGCAGAGCAGACTTCCTCGCAAGCGCCACACGCGGTGCACTTGTCGGCGTCCACGGCGACAACGAGCGCAGAAGCGCCGCCTTCTTCGATCTCCCTGACGCGCGCGTTGATTGCCTGGACCTGTTCCTGGAAGGCCTGGGCCTGCGCCTTGAGCATCTCCAGTTCCCCTTCCGGGCTCGGCGGAACGCCTGGTCCCGGCGGCATGGCGGCTGGCGTTGGCGGCGCGAATCCGGGCGTGGGACCCATTGCGCCTGCTCCCATGCCGCGACCCATGCCCATGCCGCGACCCATGCCCATGCCTCGTCCCATGCCACGTCCGCCGCCCATGCCTCTTCCCATTCCGCCGCCCATTCCGCCGCCCATGCCGGGAGCAAAGCCGCCTCCGGTCCCCTGCGCCGCGCCCGGAGGAGTCATCCCCCCGGCCGACGGAGCGCCGGCACCGATGCCGAAGTGGCCGGCAACGTTCGGCCCCGCCGCCTCGGAGAACGCCCCGGCTTTGAATTGCTCGGCAGCTTCACGAACGGTCCCCCGCACGCCCACGAGCACCTGGATGCCGGCCGCTTCGAGGGTGCGGAACGCGTTCGGTCCGCAGTTTCCCGTCAGGACGACCTCGACCTGCTTGTCGGCCATCAACTGTGCGGACTGGATGCCAGCGCCCCCGCCCAGAGCCAGGTTGGGGTTCTGGATGGCTTCAAGTACCATCGTGTCGGGATCCACGATCACGAAGTACGCACAGCGCCCGAAACGTGGATCAACGCCGTCGTCAAGTCCCGGCCCCGTGGATGTCACGGCAATCCTCATGGGCTCCCTCTCCTCTATCAGATCGGACCGGTGTAGGCAGGGCGCAAAGCCCCTGACCTTAATCTCGTGCAGTGCGGATGTCAAACGTCAGGCTGGCCCTTCACGCTGTAAGGCGTTGCGCCCGGGGTACACGAGGCCCTGGCAGCCGGCCAGAAAAGAGCGGAATCTGCAAACCGAGCCGGAGGATGCAAGAAGGCCTGTGGGGGTAGGGCGGATGGCCGCCCCACCCCGTTTCGGTCGGCCTGCGATCGGGCTTATTCCTTGGCCTCAAGCTCCCCGATGCGCTTCTTGATGCCGTCAAGGGCATCTTCGAGGTATTCGGCTTCGCCCTTGAGCCCCTCCAGTTCCTGCTCCTTGGTTGCGGTCGGGGCGTAGGGCGCAGCGTACGGCGCCCCATAGGCCGGATAGCCCGGCGC
>DAOVRD010000380.1 GCA_030628375.1 Planctomycetota bacterium | reverse complement strand
GAACACGATATTGTGCCTGCCCTGAGCCTGCCGAACGGGTGTTCGACGTTTGGCTTGGGCCGCCATCGGACTTGAGGCCAAGACGGTAGCCACTCCAACACCAAGTCTCTTTACGAGTTCTCTTCTTGTTAGCATTTCTCTCCTTGCCGAACGTCACTCCTGAGGCGCGGCCTTGTGGGGGTCGCCTCCAAGAGATTGTTGTGAGTGCCTACTTGCACCGGCCTGCCTCAAGCCATTCGACGTGAAGTCTCATGAGTTCTACTCGCCCGGGGCCTTTCCCTTGCAATCCTGTCCCAGACAGACGATCTTATTGTTCTGTGTTGAAATGAAGAGCCTGCCTGAGGCCGCGGCCATGCCGTCAAACTGTAAACGGCGGAGTAAAAGTGCGTCGGGTGACGGCTTAAAAGTGCAGCGCCCGGTGCCTATGTAGCCCGTTCGGTACGGGCTGTCAACCGTTTCATCCTTTCCGCATTCGGCGTCGTTTCAGTCGTCGCCGGGATTCCCGGAGCCGGTAACTGGTGCTGTTGGCCTCGAGGATATGGACCCGGTGCGTCAGCCGGTCGAGCAGGGCTCCGGTGAGCCGCTCGCTGCCCAGGACCTCGGTCCACTGCTCGAACGGCAGGTTGGTCGTCACGACGAGGCTGGTCTGCTCGTAGGCCCGGCTGACGACCTCAAACAACAGTTCCGCCCCCGCCTTCGAGAACGGCACGTAACCCAGTTCGTCCAGCACCAGAAGGTGATGCCGATCCAGGTGCGCCAGCAGCCGCTCCATCTGTCTCTCTTCCCGCCGTTCCAGCAGGTGCGTTACCAGTCCCGTGACGGTGAAGAACCGGACCCGCCGCCCCTGCGTGCAGGCCGCGAACCCGAGCGCCGTGGCCAGATGGGTCTTGCCGGTCCCCGCGTTGCCCACCAGCAGGACGTTTCCCGGCGGTCGAGGTACTCGCCGGCCATCAGTTGCCGGACCAGCGGCTCGTTGATCGACGGCTGGGCGGCGAAGTCAAAGGTGTCCAGAGTCTTGAGGGCGGGGAACTTCGCCGCCTTGATCCGTCGCTCGGTGGCCCGCTGCTGGCGGTCCAGGAGTTCCCGCTCGGCCAGACGCAACAGGTACGTCGGGTAATCCGAACGGTCCTGGGTACATCGGGCCGCCACCGACGCATACTCGCGGAGCATCGTCGGCAGTTTCAACTGCTTCAGGTGATGGTCCAACAGGAGGGTGGCCTTGGCGTCCCTCATGCCGCCCCTCCCGCGCCGAGCAGCGTCTGATAGGCTCTCACGTCACAGGACGCCACCTTCACGTGCCGCAGGTGCGGACGGCCGTCCAGGCGGAAGGTCGTCTCTCCCCACGGCTCGGGCGGCACCAGGAACTGGGCGATGGCATCGCGGGTGTGCGCCCGGATCCCCAGGCCCTTCTCCACGGCCGCGGCCAGGGCACCCGGGGAATGTCGCTCCAACAGATCCTGAAACCTTGGCACAAGATCCTCCAAGAGCAGCGCCGGGCAAATCTGACCGAAGACGAACGTGCGATCGTGCAGCTGGCCGTTCAACACGCTCCGGTCGGAACAACGAGGCTCAGGCAACTGTATGCCGCGCGCTGCCGCAACACAGGACGACAACCGGTGGCGCGACGGACTTTCTCCAAGTACGTCAGCCGGCTAGCGGCTGCAGGGCTGCTGAACATGGCATCGAGGCCGATGACTCCAGGCGGGCGGCTTGTCCGAGCGGTCACGGCCTAGCGGTGGGCAAGTTCGGCCTCAACCTGGCTCCTCCTGTTTTCACTGCCACACCCCTTGAGTATGCGGTCCTCCAGGTCCGGTCGAATGCCCACACGTGCCGCTCCATGCTTGTATCGCTTGGCGAACAGCGGCCGTTTCCCGTCTGATTGGAGCATTCGGTTCACCAGGTTCTTCGCCGCGCTCGGCGTGATGTCAAGTTGCTCGGCGATCTCCCGGTAGGACAAGAACCCCGACTGAAAACACAACTCGAAGACGCGCCGCTCCTGACGGGTGAGGGACTTCACTATCGCTGACGGCGATGGCATCGTCTGGTTCGAATCATTCGCTTTCACTCCCGCATCAACCGACTCATTCGCACCCGCCGACTCAGCCAGCCGGAGCAACAGGAGCCGCTTCATCTCGGCCAGCAACTCCCCCAAGTTCCCAGGAACGCGCCGAATCAGTTCGCCTGTATCCACCTGGATGGCCTCAAGCCTTTGCTCAATCTGCCCCAGCCGCTCGGCCGAATCAATCGGCTCAGACGGCCCGTTCGACTCGGCCGACCCTCGGCACAGGTCCTCCACCTCCCGTTGGAGTTCCCGAGCCAGCCGCGCGACCTCCTCAGCCAGCCGTTCCATGTAATACCTTTAAGGACGCCTCCTTAAATAGTCCGCCCGCTCAGAGCAGGCCCGCCGGGTTTTCTGGGAAGATTTTCACGATTTTCTGGGAAGATTTTGCGGGTTTTCTGCGAACGTTTTCAGCCGACTGAAAACAACCGGTTGTAAGCCCCGCTGAAGCAATCCTTAGAACCTCCCTCTTTCTCTCTTTGTATAACACTGTTATATGTTATATCTATCCGACCTCGCCTTCCTCACTCTACCCATACCACGGTTCGCACGAAGTCTAGAAAACGCTCGGTAACAGCGCCATCGAGACCTTCTGCGCCGGTGCCCTACCGTGCAGCAGGGCAAGGCCCTCGGCGATCCACCGCTTGTTTTCAGTTCCCTCAAAAAGTTCGCAGAAACTCATGGCTGCTACGGGTCCGGCCGGCACCGGCCCATGTAAACCACCAGGGGTTTTCGGCCCCCGCTGGCCGGCAAGGCCTGACGGAGCACCAGTCGCTCGGTTGCCAGTTCGTCCAGGTACTTCCGCACCGTGTGCCAGCCGCACGGCCGCAGGCGCCTCGCATCGAGTTGACGCTTAACGGTCAAGGCCGTGACCGGACAGGGAGGTCCGTCCAGCACGGTCAGGATCTCCTCCCGGAAATGCTCTCGCATGGCCGGTCTGCCCCGTCTCATGGACTGCCTCCTTCATGGCTTTTCCAGATGCCAACGAAGTCGGCGGCGAATAGCTGGACGATCCTTCGCACCGGGTACCGGGCCCAATCCAGGGGGTAGTAGGCTGCAGGATTGGTGCGGGCGATCTTCCCGACCAGTCCGAGGGCCACCAGGTTCTCCAGGCGACGCCGTATGCCGCTGTAGGACAGCTGTGCCAGGGGGCCGTTACCTCGCTTCAGCCGGTCCACGAGCACGCGCAGAATGTGGGGGGTCGTGTCGTGCGGAAAGGGCTGGCCCGTGTAATAGAACTCCTTCAGAAGCAGCACGTCCATCCGGTCCAGCCGAGAGGCGAGCTTGGCCACGTCGAGGCCTTGGTCGAGAGCAGCCTGCTCCGTTCGT
>DAOVRD010000234.1 GCA_030628375.1 Planctomycetota bacterium | reverse complement strand
GGGACAATCTGGGCGTGATTTGCAGCGACTCCGACATTCACTTCGATCCGGACCAGTAGCCTGTTCTGTCTTTTCCCATGCCTCTCGGCCAATGGTGGAAACGAGCAATCGCTGTGACCGGCGAACAGAAACGGAAAGTCATGATTGGCCTCGGCATTGCTGCGGCCGTCGGTGGGGTCCTGTGGCTCGTATCGGGCAATGACGGCTACGAGGGGCGCGAGGCCGCTGCGGATTCGCGCGAAGTGCAGCAATCGCTGGAGACCACGCGCTCCATTGCCCAGGCCCCGGACAACTTCTTGTCCTACATGGTTGATGACCCGAACGAAAGGGCGAAGGTCTCCGTGGAGGACGCGGCTCGGCAGATGAGCAAGGCCGGTTCCATAGAACTGAAGGACGCGGCCTGGTTCGGCGACTACTTGCGGCTCGAGGTAGTCTGTGAGATGTCAGGCGGCCGTCCCCTCACAGTCCATTTCTTCTTCGTGGAACAGCGCGGGAAACTGCGCATAACGGGCGCCGGCAGGTAACGCTGCGCCGGGCTGTGGTGCACTGTGGGCTTCGGCCGAGGACCGGCGTCCGGCATTGGACACGCATGGTCATGAATCGCAGAGGAACAAGCCTGAGGGATCGCCTTCCCTTCCGGTTGGGGACTACGTCGTACGTGCTTCCCGCAGAGATTGTCCCCAACGTGGAGTTCCTGGCGTCCAGAGTGGACGACGTTGAACTGGTGCTTTTCGAATCGGACGAGGTCTCGGACCTCCCCGGTGAGCAGGCGATTCGTACACTGAAGCAAGTGGCGGCCACGAACGGCCTTACGTATACGGTGCACCTTCCCCTCGATATCCAACTGGGGGCGTCCGACGAAGCTGAGAGGCGAAGGTCTGTTGGCAAATGCCTGCGGACGATTGAGCGGGTGGCACCGCTGGCACCTTTGGCCCACATCGTTCATTTCCATCAGGGCGAGCCGGGCGACGTCGCCTCATCGGATGCCGCGCGGTGGCGGGCCAACCTGGCAGCATCGGTCTCTGAGTTCATTGACGCCGGCGTGGATCCGAAGTCGCTCTGCGTGGAGACCCTGGATTACGCCTTCGAGCTGGTTGAAGGGCTTGTGTTCGAGCACGGGCTGTCAATCTGCCTGGACGTAGGCCATGTCTTGATGCTGGGCCAACCGCTCGAATCATACCTGGACCGCTACCTTGGTCGGACTCGTGTAGTTCACCTCCACGGAGCTACGAAAAGTGGCGACCACCGCGACATCTCTGTGATGGAGACCGGCCAGCTCAGGATGTTGCTGTCCCGGCTGTGCAGCGAAACAACTCCGGAGCGCGTCGTCACGCTGGAAGTATTCAATCAACGGGACTTCGAGACGTCGCTGGGGGTCCTGGAGAAGCTGGTGACATGGGAAAAGCCACACTGATCACCGGCGGCGGCCGAAGCGGCAAGAGCCGGCATGCGCTCGAATTGGCCGGCTGCTACAAGCGGAAGGCCTTCGTTGCCACGGCAGAGCCGTTGGATGAGGAGATGCGCCGGCGTATCGCCGCACACCGGAAGATGCGAGGCGGGTCCTTCCTGACGGTCGAGGAGCCGGTGGACCTGGCCGGCGCCATCGCATCGTTGCCGGACGACGTGGAAGTTGCCGTTGTGGACTGCCTCACCGTCTGGCTTGGCAACCTGACGCACCGACACGGGACAAACAGCTCGGGGTTCGGAGAGGTGGACGCATTCCTGGACGTGCTTAAGGGCCCCCCTTGTGACCTGATTATTGTAACCAACGAGGTCGGCATGGGAATCATTCCGCACAATCCCATGGCGAGACAGTTTCGCGACATGGCCGGCGCATTGAACCAGGAGGTCGCCCGCCTGGCAGAGCGGGTCATCCTCATGGTCAGCGGCATTCCCCTCACCGTCAAGGAAAGCACCGGATGAGCACCTTGAAGCGAGCAATTGATGCAATTGTGCCGGTTGACCCGGCCCTGGAGCCCGGGATACGCGCACGCCTCGACAGCTTGACCAAGCCTCCCGGGAGCCTTGGTCGCTTGGAAGACCTGGCCGCTCAATACTGTCTGATAACGGGTACGCTTGAGCCGTCGCTGGGCGGTAAAGAGATCTTCACTTTTGCCGGGGACCACGGCGTGGCGGCCGAAGCAGTGTCCGCCTATCCCAAGGAAGTAACAGCCCAAATGGTCAGGAATATGCTGGCTGGCGGAGCGGCCATCAACGTGCTGGCGCGGCATGTGGGGGCCCGGGTGTGTGTCGTGGACATCGGTGTTGACGACCCTCTCCAGGACTCGCCCGGCCTGTGCCGCCGAAAGGTCAGGTCGGGCACGGGCAACATAGCCCGCGGGCCGGCCATGACAGAGCCCGAAGCCGTCCGCGCCCTGGAAACGGGCATCGAGTTGGCCAATGAGGCGTCCGCCCGCGGTGCCACCCTCATCGGGGCCGGCGACATGGGCATCGCGAACACAACCCCTTCGTCTGCCCTGATGGCCGTCTTGCTGCCCTGCCCGGTGGAAGAGGTCACCGGACGGGGGACTGGAATAGACGATGCTGCACTGCGGCGGAAGATGGAAGTCATTGAACGCGTGATCTCCGTCAACCGCGAGCGGCTCGGTGATCCCCTGACTGCCCTGGCCGCCGTCGGAGGGATGGAGATTGCCGGCATATGCGGTCTGGTCCTCGGAGCGGCCGCCTGCCGGGTCCCCGTCGTGGTGGACGGTTTCATCTCGTCGGCGGGAGCGCTTGTCGCTTGCAGGATGTGCAAACCGGTCAAGGAATACCTGTTCTTCAGCCATTGCTCCGGAGAGGCTGGCCACCGGGTCTTCTTCAACCGCTTTGGCGTGGAGCCGTTGCTGGACCTGGGAATGCGGCTCGGCGAGGGAACCGGTGCCGCCCTTGCAATGTCGCTCATCGAGGCAGCCGTCAAGATCTACAACGAGATGGCCACCTTTGATTCGGCGCGCGTGGACAGGAAAACGCCATGACCAGAACAGCTCACCGGAGCAGTCGGCAGGGCCACGCATGATTGCAGGCATCGTCACGGCGTTGCGCACCCTGACCATCTTCCCGGTGCCGGGGAGAGACGCCGACGATATGGCCGACTCGCTGCCGTGGTTTGCCGTGGTCGGGTGCATACTGGGCTTCATCGTCTACGGACTCTGCCGCCTGACCGGGTTCGTCGGCGCCGGCGCCTGGCCGGAAGGTGTGGCCGTCGTCGCCCTGGTCGCAGGGACGGTCCTCACCGGAGGTCTCCATCTGGACGGGCTGGCAGACTGGGCGGACGGTTTCGGGAGCACCTCGGACAGACACAGGACGCTTCAGATCATGAAGGATCCGCACGTCGGAGCCTTCGGCGTCCTCGCTCTGGTTGTCGTACTGATCGCAAAGTGGGTTGCGCTTACCCGACTGGCCGCGGCGGGCGGCCTGGTCTGGATTGCCGCCGCGTATATCGTTTCCAGGACGAGCATGGTGGAATTGGCCGGCTGGTTGCCGTATGCCCGCCCCGAGGAGGGGATCGGCGCGTCCTTCGTGCAGAACGCCGGCCGCCGGCATCGGTTCTGGGCCCTGTTCTCGGCGCTGGCATTGCTCCTGGTCATCTATGGGCCGGCGGGGGCGCTCCTGTTTGGCGTTGGGTGGATCACAAGCAGGCTTTTCGGCTTGTGGTGTCGTCGCCGCGTTGGCGGGGTGACAGGCGATCTGCTCGGCGCGTGCAGCGAGATTGTTGAGACCGTCATCCTGGCCGTCTGCGCCGCTGTGCCCGGAAGGCTCGTCGAGTTCGCCGACTGGAGCCTCTTATTGAGCTAAGAGCCCGGACGATTCGGGCGGCTCCGGTGTGTCCGTGCCTTTGTCTTGCGGATGGAGCGCAAAGTGGGCAGTGTGGGAACCAAGGTAGCGCGCGTCCTCGGGGCGTTTGCAGTCGGGGTCTGTCTTTCCTTTCTGCTGACCCGCGTGCCCACGCCGGCAGGGCGGACAGCGGCCCGGCAGGACGGTGCGCAAGGCGAGAGCCGCTGCCGTTACGGCCGTGTCATCTGCATGTCTCCCGCCATCAGCGAGATAGTCTTCGCGCTCGGGGCGGGGCCCCGCGTGGTCGGTGTGAGCCAGCATACCAGGTGGCCGCCGGAGGCGCTGGCCAAATCCAGGTGCGGCGGTTTCTTCAACCCCAGCTATGAGCGGATCCTCGCCCTTGAGCCGGACCTGCTCATCACCCAGGGCGAAGCGGCGAAGTTGACCGGCTTTGCGCGCGACAACGGCATAGACATCGTCTCGCTGGCGCTCTGGGACCTCGAATCAATCTTCACGGAGACCGAACGCATCGGCCACGTGCTGGAGATCGAGGCCCAGGCCGAGCTTGTGTGTGCGGAGATGCGCCATCGTCTGGCCGAGGTCAAGGTGCGGGTCAGCGGCAAACCGCCCGTGCCCGTCCTGCTGGTGACCGGCCGCGATCCGGGATCCCTGAGCAACATCCAGGCGGTGGGCGGCGGCACTTTCCTGCACGACCTGATCGAGGTAGCCGGAGGCCGGAACGTCGCCTCGGACATCATGTCAGGCTACGGTGTCATCAACAAGGAGAAGCTCCTGGAGCGCGCGCCGGACGTCATCGTCGAGCTGCGCGGCGAGGGCATGAATGACCGGGCTAAGTCGGAGGAGGTGCGGAAGCTGTGGGAGGGCTTATGGCCCCTGCCGGCGGTCCAGCAGGGCAGGGTGCACGTGATCGAAGCAACATACGCCATGATCCCCGGGCCGCGCGTTGTGCAACTGGCCGGGCGGCTGGCCGACCTTTTCCACGGAGGCGACGGATAGTGGGGACGGTGCTCCTTTCGGTACGGGACTGCTCTTTCGGCTACAAGGGCGGCGATTTCCGCCTGCGGGACGTGTCCCTCGACGTGAGCCGGGGCGAGGTGCTGGGCATTATCGGCCCGAACGGCTCGGGCAAGAGCACGTTGCTGCGGCTGATGGGCGGGTTTCAGAGACCCGACGGGGGCGAGGTCAGCCTGCAAGGCGCGCCCATTCGTTCGTTCAGCCGTCGCGAGCTGGCCCGGGACCTGGCGTTCCTTCCTCAGAATCCCGAGACGTCCTTCCGCTTCAGCGTTCGGCAGGTCGTCGCGATGGGCAGATACCCGTACCTGGGGTCTTTTGCTTTCCTGAACCGTCATGACGTCGAAGTCGTAGAGCGCGCGTTGAGCGAGACCGAGAGCGCCGCGCTCGGCGAGCGCAGCTTCTTCACGCTCTCGGGCGGCGAGAAGCAGCGGGTCCTTATCGCCAGTGTCCTGGCGCAAGAGCCGTCCGTGATGCTGCTGGATGAGCCGACGGCCGCGCTGGACATTCATCATCGCTGCGAGGTCCTGGGCCTGCTGCGGGGCCTGTCGCGCAAGGGGATCGCGGTGGTGGTCGTCACGCACGACCTGAACGCGGCCAGCCAGTTCTGCAACCGGCTTGTGCTGCTCGCGGAGGGCAGCGTCGTACGGCGCGGGGCGCCCCGCGAAGTGATGGACCGGGAGCTTCTGTCGCGCGCGTATCGGGCCGACGTGCGCGTCGCTCGGAATCCGATCACGGGCGCGCCGATGGCCGTCGTGCTGGGGGAGGGCAGCGATGAAGCGGGCTAAGGGCTACCTCGGCGCGGGCCGGTTCTGGGCAGTGGCCGTTGTTTCCTGCCTGGCATGGCTGGCGGTGGGGGCGGCCTGCCTCTTCTACGGCCAGGTCAGGTTGCCGGCTGGCGAAGTCGCGAGGATCCTGACCGGCGGTCACGCCTCGTCCCTCAACCTGAACATCGTGCTGATGCAGCGGCTGCCGCGGGTGCTGCTGGGGCTGCTGGCGGGCGGGGGACTGGCCGTGGCTGGCGCCGTATTCCAGGCGATGCTGCGCAATCCGCTGGCCACGCCCCACACGCTGGGCGTCTCCGCCGGCGGCGCGCTGGGGGCGGTGCTCGCGATCTCGTTGGGCTGGACCGCGCCGGGCATCTGGCTTGTCGGCCCCGTGCAGTTCTTTGCGCTGGCGGGTGCTCTGGTGAACGTCGGCGTGATTTACCTGCTTGCCCGGCGCAGGGAGACCTTCTCGCCGCTGAAGCTGCTGCTGGCAGGCATCACCCTCGGCCTGATCTCTTCGGCGATGATCATGTTCGTGCGGTTCATCTCCGACCCCCACAAGTTGGTCATGGTGGACAGATGGCTGATGGGAGGGCTGGACGTGCACGGCTACCGCAGCGTGGCGTCGGTCCTGCCGCTCTTGCTGCCCGCGCTCGTCCTGCTGCTCGGTGAGGCGGGCGCCATGAACCAGCTCGCCCTCGGCGAGGAGATGGCGGAGGGGCGAGGCGTGAACGTTCACGCAGTCCAGGTGGAATGCTTTCTGGCGGGTTCGCTCCTGACGGCGGGCGTGGTCTCGGTGGCCGGCCCGATCGGGTTTGTGGGGCTTATCGTCCCCCACATGCTGCGCGCCGTCTTCGGTCCGGACCACCGGGTGCTTCTTGTCGTGGCGTTCTTCGGCGGCGGTGCCTTCCTGGCTGTGGCCGACACCGTGGCGCGTTCCGCCTTCGCCCCGTCGGAGCTTCCCGTCGGCGTGCTGACGGCCATGTTGGGCGGGCCCTTCTTCCTGATTCTGCTGATCACCATGGTGCGCTACCGCTGATCCTGGAGGGCGAGCGCCTTTCTGCTTGACATGCGCCCCCCGCCGAATAGACTTGACTGGGGCCGGCTGATCGGGCCGGACCGATTCAGGTCATTCCCG
>DAOVRD010000077.1 GCA_030628375.1 Planctomycetota bacterium | reverse complement strand
TCCAGGCCGCGCGGCGGGCCTACGACTACTTCCGCACCCACGACGAGGTCTACCGCCGGACAGCTTACTTCTACCCCAGTACGAAGGGCCGGGACGGCAAGACGTTGCCGTCCCGGCCCTTCGTACTGGGGTAGAAGTAAGCCGTCCGGCGGTAGACCTCGTCGTGGGTGCGGAAGTAGTCGTAGGCCCGCCGCGCGGCCTGGAGGCACTGCTGGGCCAGCTCGGGCCGGGCCTGCTTCAACGCGCGGCTCGCGGCGCACAGGGCCGCCGCCTGCATGCACTGCAGTTCGGAGTGGTAGTCCACGTACACGTGCCGCTCGTCGCCGGTGCCGGCCCTGTTGTCCGTCATCTGGTCCCAGGCCACGTCATTGCGCCGGAGCTGGGGCTGCACAACGACGCCGACGTAGCTCCGCCCGTCCGGCTGCATCATGCTCAGCAGCCACAGGGCGCCCCACTCGACCTGCTGGAGCAGGTCGGGCGTGCCGTCGGGCCGGCCGGCCGTGAACGTCTGCGCGTCCACGTCCAGCGTGGCCACGTCGCGCTCGATGCCGAATTCCTGGTATGCCAGCGCCAGGACGTAGGTGGAGAAGCCCTGAGCGTAGATGTTCAGGTCGCAGTCCCCGGCGTCGTGCCAGCCGCCCACGGCGCAGGGGATCGGGTCGCCGGCCTTGTAAGGCGTGCCGGTGCATTCGTAGGCGACGAAACCGTCCGTACCGGGGAAGTTGGCCGGCACCCGGATGGCGTCGTCCATGTGGCAGAAAGGGTGGCCCGTGATGCCCTGCCCCAGGTCCACCTGGGCGTGGCACATCTGGAACGGCATGAAGTAGTCAAGCGTCGGCTGCCAGAGCCTGTCCTCGAAGACGCTCTGGCGGATGGAAAACTCGACCGCACCGCCGGCCCAGACAACGCGGTAGTTGCCCGGCTCCCTGACTTCCGTGAAGTCGAACATGGCGAAGCCGCTCTGCATGTGGCGTAGCGTGACGGTCTTGCCGAAGCGGTCCTGCTTGACGACCGTGCCGTCCGCGCGCTCCAGGCGGACGCGATCGTCGGACGGGCGGGCCAGGTGCTTGGGCCACTCGAGGACGACCTTCTTCTCACCCGCGACCGGATAGCCGACCGGCGAGTAGCGCACGGCCCATGTGTCCTCTTCGGGCATCTGCGGCAGCGTCAGGTAGAGGTCGACGTATTCACCGGCGGTCTCCGGAAAGCCCACGGCCACCCAGTAGCGCAGGACTCCCGGCCGATGGTCGGAAACGTTGATCCCCCGTTCGCACTCGAAGAGAAGGTTCAGGGACGGGTCGCTTACGTTGCACTCGACCCGCCTGGCGCCGGAGACGATGTTGCGACCGGCCTCCGAATAGGTCTCCGGCATCTTCACCAAATTGCCGTCTGCGCGCATCTGCGCGCCGCGATAATGCTCCATCGGCAGCCAGAAGCGGAACTCCTCCCAGTGCCTGCCCGGCCAGTTCCCGGTGCGCCGCAAGCGGATGCGGATCCGGCTCCCCTGGATGGACACGTGCTGCTGGTAGGAGATGCCGACCTTGGCGATGTCAACTTTCAGGGCCATCGTGCCGTTGCCGAGCGCCACCTCCTTCTCTCTGACCCGGTCGTAGGGCCAGTAGCCCCCGTTGCCGCCGCAGGAGATGCCCGCGCCCAGCGAGATCACCTGCGACCCTTTCAGAAGGTGCAGGCCGCCGTTGGTATGGCTGAACAGCACGAACGGCCCCTGCTGGATGCGTCCGCCCGCAAGCGGCACCGGCCTCTGCACCGCTGCGAGGCAGACCGATCCCGATGCAATCAGCGCCACGCCCACGGCAACCCAGAATCCTCCTGCCGCACTCCTCATCACTTCCTCCTCAGCACCGCCGCTCGTTTGAGGACATGCTCCTACTCCTGGCCGGCCCTGGCAGCGGGGGCCGGCTGGCTTTCGTTGCCCGCCGCGTCGAACGCGGAAACACTGAACGTGTAACCCGCCACCGGCGCCATCAGCCGCCGGAAGACGTACTTCGTGCAAGTTGGGTCCGTGATGGCGGACATCTTCCTTCCGGCAAGCCAGACGTAGTATCCCGCAACGCCTTCGTTGTCGGTGGAGGCCTGCCATGCCAGCTCGACCTGTCTCCCCGAGACTGCACGGGCCCTCAGGCCCTGCGGCTCCGTGGGCGCTTCTGTGTCGGTGGCTGGCGCCGACGGGAACTGCTGCACCAGCGGGTGCGGATAGGTATACGGCCTGTAGCCCGGCCGGGGCGTCCCGTTGAAGTAGTCCCTGCCCTCTTGCACGTGCATCCCAAGGCGCCCCCGGTCCACCAGGGCGACGAAGGCCATCTCCTTGCCGTTGAACGTGTTGCCCCAGGCATAGGCCGGCTCGAGAAGCTGAGGCGGGTAAGGAGTGTCATCCGTCCACAGGTGGAGATCGGTCGAACGCCCGATCTGGTCCCTGGAGGGATACCCGTTCGTGATCGAGTACCGGTCTCCGGTGTCCCACGAATTCCTCACTCCTCCGGCAAGCGCCGCGGTAACGGTTGTCGCCGTGTTCGCCGTAATCTCTCCCTTGCTGCCGTCCGTCACGTTGTACACGTAGAACCCGACCAGGGCGTCCGGAGTCCATGCCTTGCCGGCGTGTGTCAGGGCGGCCGCGCCGGTCTCCCCCGCATGGACGCCCGTCCCGTGGTCAATAGGCTCATTCCCATCCCAGGTGCTGCCCCCGTCGCACTGGCGGGCTTCCTTCCCCCTTGAATCATATGATCTGATGTTGTCCAGCACAATGGCGCGCAGCGTCCACGAGCCGCTGACGGTGTTGTTGAAGACGACCCCTGTTCCTCCCCGCTGGAAGAATGGGGTCCACATCGCCGTGCGGTTGGCCAGGCGGAACTGGTTCTCGTAGATCTCCCAGTGCCGCGCAGCGCGGTGATCGCCCTGCACCGAGTGGGCCTCTGTGGTCGAATCAGTGACCACGTTATGCCGGAAGACATAGCACCCGCCGTAGTTCGTGTCCACAGCATTGCCATGCACCGTACGGGTGAACTGGCAATCCTCAACGTAGACGGCCCTGTCTGTCCCCAGCCCGCACGGACTCGCCCACAGGTGGTCCGCTTTCAGACCTGCCCATCCTATAGTGACAACGCGCCCATTATGGAACACACAATGATCTACCACGCCCTTCGGGTGATCATCCTCTCGCTCGCCCCTTGCACTGACTGAGGTCGTGAACTTGGAGGCGCTGTGGAAGCTGCAATGGTCCACGCGCCACCCATCTCCGTCAACCGTTATTAGGCCGACAGCAAACCCGAAGCCGGTCACTCGCGATCCGGAGCGCCCGAGGTTGATCTTTGCGTTCGTCAGGGCAGTGGAGGCCATGCCAGAGCCCTGAAGCGTAATCCTCTTGTTGTTTGGAACCGCAGCTCCTCCCTCCCACACAGAACTCCCCGCCGGCACCAGGACCGTATCCCCGTCGCTTGCGGCGTCAATGGCCGCCTGCACATCAGCCCGCGAGCAACTGGCCGCGCTGATCGTTGCTGCCTCAGCGCCGAAAGCAAGGACACCAACACACAGACTCAGCACCAGCACATTCAACACCATCTTCTTGCTCATGTCTCTGCCCATCTCTGATCTTGCGACTCAACTCAACGCGCTGACCGCATCACACTGCACCGGGAGCAGATGTATCACTCCTCCTGCACCAGCGGATGGGGGTACGTGTAAGGGGTATACCCGGCCCATTTAGTGTCGTTGCAATAATCCCGGCCTTCCTTGACATGCAAATCCGTCCTCTCGCCCCAATGCGTCACGATGTCCGCATCGGCCCCGTTCAACGTATTGCCCCACTCACACAGCGGCTCAAGTTCCTGTTGGGGCCACGCTTGAGGCAGCGGAGGGTCCCAGTTGGAAAGAGGCAGACCGGTCGAACGCCCTATCTGGTCTATGGCGGGGTAGCCATTGGTGATGAGGAAACTGTCCCCGCTATCCCAGTCATTGTCCGTGCCTCCGCTCAGCATCACCAGAATGGTGTCCGCGTCGTTCGCCTCGATTATGCCTGAGCTGCCGTCCGTCGTGTTCCTGACCGCATAGCCGACCCATTCGCCCACAGTCCAGCTCTTTCCGTCGCTGATGAGCGTCGAATCATCGGCGGGCCCGGTATGCTTTCCTGAATCGCTGGCCTGGTTGCCGTCATAGGGGCTGGTGCCGTCGCACATCCCCCACGGTGCGAATGCCTTCCACGTCCTGTAGTTGGCGGCGATCACGAAGTTCGAGTAACGCCCCGTCAGGGTATTGTTGAATATGACCCCCGTGCCTCCTCTGAGGAACACGGCGGTGAACCACTCGTGTAAGTCCATCGTCAACGTGTTGTTGTAGATCTCGTAACTGCGTATTGACCTTTGCCTCCCGCCCGATTCGGTCCCGTGGCTGGCCAGAAACCCGTTATTCACCCTATTATGGCGGAACACGACACGAGCACCGGAACAGCCGTCAAGAACGGCGTTGGGACTGTCGGCATAGTAGTTGAAGGTGCAGTCCTCTATGTACACCGCATCTCCGGTGCCAAGCGTGAGGGGGCTGCTCCAGGAACCGTCACCGTTGGAACCGCCGCCATAGCCGCCGCCTGAGACATAAATGCACTGGCCGTTGCCGGTCTTATCGAAGATGCAGTGGTCTATGACGCCCGAGCCGCCCGCGGTCAGGGACCTTCCGGAGTTCTCGAATCTACAGTTGTCTATGCGCCAGTTCGCACCGCCCACCGATATGACGGCGTTGTCGCCGGCTCCCGCGAAGGTGAAGCCCGTAATGCGAAAACGTTTGTCTTTCACTCCGCTCCAGATGCCGCTCTCACTTGACTTGATGACGACCTGGAAGCACTGAGCGCCCGTTGCATCCGTAATGACGGTCTTGCCTATGCCCGCACCTCGCAGCGTAATCCCCTTCTCGGCGCCCTTCTTGGAGAACACGACTGCCGGACGATTCTCGGCAGCCGTCGTCCACGTGGCGGTCCCGGCAGGAACCAGCACGACGTCGCCGTCGCCCGCCTCGTCAATGGCCGCCTGCACGTCGGCCTGGGAACAGCTCGCCGCAGTGATCGTGTCGCCATGCGCTTCAGCAGCAAGCACCGAACCGCAGAGAACAAACACCGCCAAGAAGCACGTCAAGCTCCTGAGCATTGTCTGCCTCCCGTTGCATTCATCTGGCAAGCTGAAAGGGCTGCGACCACGCCCTTCCTCCGGCCTCTGGTCGCCAGCCCTCCGCGCCGCCGTCTCCGGCGCCTCCGCAGCATCGTACAGCTTCCGCATCCCCTGTCAAGCACCGGGAGCGGCTCAGCAAACGATGTCATTGACAGGTACCGGAGCGCTGGCTAACATGGAGCCCGTGCGGGGCCAGCAGGCGGCTCCAATGCCAGGTCGTCGCCGAGCATGGCCGTGTTGATTGGGCGGTCGCCCGCGCTGCCGATTGCGTCGCGCTTTCTTCCACCACTTCCACGTGCCGATGGCCATGACGAAGGACTACCACGAAGCCGACTACCAGAGGGTGGTCACTGAGGTCGTGAAGACCCGCTTCCTGCCTGGCACGAGTGTGGAGATAATCCACGAGCCCGAGCGGAAAGCACCTCCCCAGCACGTGCTGTTCGATTTCGACGGCACACTGAGTCTGATCCGCGAAGGGTGGCCCTCCATCATGGTGCCGATGATGGTGGAGATCCTCCAGGCAACCGGCACCGACGAGTCCGCCGAGCGGCTGCACGACTGCGCGTTCGAGTTCGTCATGCAGCTCAACGGCAAGCAGACGATCTACCAGATGATCCGGCTGGCGGAGGAGGTGGAGGGCCGCGGCGGCACGCCCGAGGACCCGTTCGTCTACAAGCAGATGTACCTTGACCGACTGATGGAGCACATCGGCAACCGGCGCGAAGCGTTGCAGTCGGGGGCCGCCACCCCGGAAGAGATGGTTGTGCCTCACTCCCTCGAGATCCTCACAGCGCTCAAGGAACGCGGCGTCGCCCTGTATGTGGCAAGCGGAACCGACCAGTGCTACGTGGACGAAGAAGCCCGGCTGCTGGGTCTGGACGGATACTTCGGAGAGCACATCTACGGAGCGCAGAAGGACTACAAGAGGTTCTCCAAACAGGCCGTCATCGAGAACATCCTGAGCAAGAACCGCGTCGAAGGCTCCCTTCTGTTGGGTTTCGGCGACGGCTACGTGGAGATACAGAACATCAAGTCCGTCGGCGGCACGGCTGTGGCCGTGGCAAGCGACGAGGCAGGCCGGAGCGGCAAACCCGACCAGTGGAAGCGCGACAGGCTCATGGGCGTCGGCGCGGACATCGTGATCCCCGACTTCCAGGACTACAAGGCGCTCCTCAACTACATCTGGAACGAGTGAGCGTGCCCTTCCCGGCCCCCGAGGCGTATCGGAGGACAGGCGATGCCGTTCCCACAATTCGATCGAAGCCAATTGCGTTTGCGGCCCCTCTCCGAACGCGAGCACGACCTTGACAGGTCGGTCCTGATCTTCCCGGACAGCCCTCGCGAGCCCTTCGAGCACCCCGCGCTGCCGGTTCTGGCCGAACGCATCGTGGCAGCGGCGAAAGCGGGATCGGCCACCGTCTTTGCGTGCGGCGCGCACGTGCTTCGCCAGGGGAACGGGCCGCTGCTGATAGACCTGATGGAGCGCGGCCTGCTGACTCATCTGGCCCTCAACGGCGCGTGCGCCATACACGACTTTGAAATGGCCTTGATCGGCCAGACCTGCGAGAGCGTGGCGCGCTACGTCCGCGAGGGGCAGTTCGGCCTGTGGCAGGAGACCGGGCGCATAAACGACGCCGCGGCGGCCGGCAGCCGCCAGGGCATGGGGTTCGGCGAAGCGGTCGGGCGGATGATCCTGGAGGAAGGATTCCCGGGCCGCGAGACCAGCGTCCTCGCCGCGGGCGTGCGCCTCGGCGTGCCGGTGACCGTCCACGTGGCCATCGGGCAGGACATCATCCACGAGCACCCGAACTTCGACGGTGCCGCCACCGGAGCGGCTACGTACACGGATTTCCTGATCTTCACCCAGAGCGTAGCCGGTCTGGAAGGCGGGGTCTTCCTCAATCTCGGCACGGCCGTGATGGGGCCGGAGGTGTACCTGAAGGCCCTGGCGATGGCGCGCAACGTGGCGCATCAACGGGGCGAGAAGATTTGCCACCTCACGACTGCCGTCTTTGACGTGGTCAAGCTCCCGGAGGACACCACCACCGAGGTGCCCAAGACCGACCCGGCCTACTACTTCCGGCCTTACAAGACCGTGCTTGTGCGGACGGTGGCGGACGGCGGCAGCAGCTACTTCGTGCGAGGCGACCATCGCCTCACCATCCCCGCCCTGTACGACCGCATCATGGAGAAGGCCGAATCATGAAGACGGTAGAACCCATGAGGCCGCAGCGGCTTGTGCAGCTAACGGACCTCTTTCCGTCCGCGCGCGTTGCCGTGATCGGGGATTTCTTCCTGGACAAGTATCTCGACTGCGACCCCGCCATTGCCGAGACAAGCGTGGAATCCGGCAAGACGGCCCATCAGGTCGTAAGGGTGCGTCACAGCCCCGGCGCGGCGGGGACGGTGGTGCTCAACTTGTCCGCTTTGGAAACGGGCGCCCTGCACGCAGTCGGCTATACGGGCGGCGACGGCGAGGCGCACGATCTCCGCACGGACCTCGAAAGGCTCGGATGCTCGACGGACCTGCTGCTGACTGCGCCCGACAGGATGACGTTGCAGTACCTGAAGCCCAGGGACATGAGCGATCCCACTCTGGCAGGCGAGCACGAGCGCTACGATACGAAGAACCGGACCCCCACGCCGCCCCAACTCGAGCGGCACCTCACCCAGGCGCTCGACAAGATTATCCCGGAAGTGGACGCCGTCATCGTGGCCGACCAGGTGGAAATGGACGACTGCGGGACGGTGACGGCCACGGTCCGCGACGCACTGGCCGAGCGGGCGCGCCTACATCCGGACGTCATCTTCTGGGCCGACAGTCGCGCCCACATCCGCCAGTTTCGCAACGTCATAATCAAACCCAACCAGTTCGAGGTCGCCGGGGTGCCGAACCCGATGCCGGGCGATGAGGTCGCTGTCGCCAGGCTTCAGGCCGGGCTGGAGCGCCTGCGCGCGGAGGTGGGAGCCCCCGTAGTCGCCACGCGGGGCGCGAAAGGAGTGATCGTCACCGATCCCGAACTCACAGAGGTGCCCGCCGTGCGTCTACAGTGCGAAACGGACACCACGGGCGCCGGCGACAGCACAACGGCAGGGAGCGTGCTCGCCCTGGCGGCGGGCGCGGCGCTGCCCGAGGCAGCTCTGGTCGGGTGCCTTGTGGCCTCGATCACGGTGCAGCAGCTCGCCACCACCGGCACGGCTGGGCGCGACCAGTTGCCCGGACAACTTGAACTCTGGCTCGCACAGCAACAGGAGAGAGAATGATGGCACAACAGGACTTCGCCCGCGCGTACCTCAACGAACTCGTCGGCCTGCTGCCGAAGCTGGACACGGATGCGATCCACCGAGCGGTCGAGTGCATGTGCGACGCACGCGACCAGGGGCGCACGATTTACTCCTGTGGCAACGGCGGCAGCGCCAGCATAGCCTCCCAGATGGTCGTGGACATCGTCAAAGGCGCTTCGCTGGGCCGCGAGAAGCGCATGCGCATGATGGGGCTGACCGACAGCGTCGCCACCATCACGGCCCTGGCGAACGACGTTGACTACGCGTCCGTGTTCGTCGAGCCGTTGCGCAACTTCGCGGTTCCGGGCGACGTGCTGATCGCCATCAGCGGCAGCGGCAACAGCGCCAACGTGCTGCGCGCGGTCGAGTATGCAAATGAAGTCGGCTGCAGGACCGTGGGCCTGACAACCGCCGGGGGCGGGCGGCTGAAGGACCTGGTGGAGATCCCCGTCCTGGTGCCCACCGATCACATGGGGCGACTTGAAGACAGCTTCTTCATCGTGACCCACATCTTCTGCTACGCCTTCATGGAAGGCGGATACTGACGCGCCGAAGAAGGGGCCCCGGAGACGTGACAATGGCAGACTGGGCCGCCAGAACCCAGTTCCCCCTGGTGGATCACTACCACGGGATGCGGCTGGATCGGCAGGTCTCCGAGCTGCGGCCGGGAGAGATCATAGTGGCCGAGTCGGACCGCCGGCTCAGGCGCGAACAGAGCTACGGCTACATCCGGGCGCTCTGGTGGGTGTGGTTCGCGGACGACCGGTCGCTCGTGAGCGTCCCCCTCGGAGCCGGCGATGGGGTGCAAGCCGTCGTGCGCAGCGTGTCCACACCCGATGCGCTCTTCGATCCAGAGCTTGCGGCGAAGCTGAAGCCGCCGGTGGACGCCGCGCTGCGAAAGGCACGCTTACCGGAGACTGACCGCGTCATCAGGGACCTGATGCTGGCGTGTAATCCCTCGCTGCTGCGCCGTCATCGTCACGGCCAGTGCCAACGCCTGACCGACGAGAGCATCCCGCCGGCGGAAGGCCTGAAGCTGCCCAGGCATTGCTTCCCGGACGGCATCGTCTATGCGGTGACGGAGGACGGCAAGGCCGTCTCGATCGCGTTCTCGCACCGCACGGGGTTTATGGAGGAGCGGATCGCCCACATCGGCGTGGCCACGGCGCCCGGCTACCGCCGGCGGGGCTACGCCAAGACAGTGGTTTCCGCCGTCGTGGCACACGTGGCGCGAGCGGGCGGAGAGGCCACCTACGGCTGTTCGCCCGACAACCACGCGTCCATCGTGACCGCCCGGAGCGTCGGCTTCGTGCCATACGCCAGCAGCCTTATTCTGTCGGCTCCCGATCCCGCGCTCAGAACCTAACCAAAGCTCTAACAGAATGAACCGCAGAGCTCGCCGAGCCCGCAGAGAGAGTTCAAGAGACAAGGCCATAAGGGAGGTCCCGTCCTCAGCGTTCTCGGCGTCCTCGGCGGTAAATCCTTTTTGCTAAAGGCTTTAGGTAACCACCGGCGCAAGATGACCCAGAACCAGCCATACACGCGCGAGGTCGCCCGGATATACGACCTGCTCGTTTACGGGCGCCAGGACGTGGAAGCCGACCAGGAAGAGATGGCGTTCCTCCGGTGGGCGTTCCGCGAAGTGTGCCCGCGCCAGGTCAAACGCATCCTCGACGTCGGCTGCGGGACGGGCCGACACGTCATCCCGCTGGTCCGCGAAGGCTACGACGTCACGGGACTCGACAACAGCGCCGGCATGATCGAGGAGTGCCACAAGAAACTCGACCGGCGCGGCCTGGACGCCGACCTGCACGAGCAGGATCTGGGGGCACTGGACTACGACAGCGACTTCGACGCCGTCCTGTGCATGAACTCGGTAGTCTGCTTCCTGCTCGAAACCGAGAGGATCGTCTCGGCCCTTCGCGGATTCCGCCGCGCCCTGCGCCCGGGCGGCGTGTTGCTGCTGGACAACTGGAACTTCTTCGCACAATTGGGCAGATTCGGGTATCCCTACCAGGACGTGCGCGGCAACGAGGCGGTTCGCATCGAATACGAGGACTATCACTGGCTCGACGACTTCACTTCGATCTACCACGTTGAGATAACGGCCAGGGTCACCGAAAGAGACCGCAGCTACGAGATCAGGTGGGAGGAAGCCCTCCGGGCCATGACGGTCGGTGAGACCGAGATGTACCTCAAAGAGGCCGGCTTCGCCGACATCTCGGCTTACCCAAGCTTCGACGTCTCGCAGGCGGGCGAGCCGTGCGGCGAGCGCATGATGTTCCTGGCCCTCCGGGCCGAGGCCGAAGCTCGAATCTAGACATGGAGACACGCAGCCACCGAGAGACGAAGACGGCATTTAGACACTGATTTCCACTGATTGACACTGACCTGCAGATCAATCCTGTAACCAGGTCGTCATCTGTCTTTCTCTGTGTGGATGTGTGGCTGCCGTCTTTTTCCTTGTCCGCGCGGCAAACCCTCGTCGCGCGGTTGCCCGTCCGCCCTCCAGGGGCTATACTGCGCCTCTTGCTCAGTGTGATCCGAAGGAGCGCCATGACTACGGAGATGTCTTCGCGCGAGCGTATGCTGGCAGCCATCAACTGCCAGGTGCCGGACTACGTGCCCTGCTGCTTCATGCTGTTCGGCTCGCTCAGGAGCAAGTGCGCCGACCAGACTGAGTTCGTCGAGCGCCAGATCGAGATGGGCCTCGACGCTTTCGTGCAGGCGCCGATGCGCTCCGCCCGGGGCAGTCGCACCGACTCGGAGCATCAGAACCTGCACGGCCTCCCCGTGCGGTTCGACCCCCGGGTGGAGGTGAAGAACTGGCGCGAAGAGGCGCCCGACGCCCCATACCCCCTCATCCACAGGGAGTACTCCACCCCCGCCGGCAAACTGCACACGGTAGTGAGCGAGACGGACGACTGGCCGCACGGCGTGCGCGTGCCGTTGTTCGACGACTACGTCATCCCGCGCGCCAGCAAGCACCTGATCACGAAGCCCGACGACCTGCCCGCCCTCGAGCACCTGCTCACGCCGCCGACCGCCGAAGACGTGGCAGCCTGCCGGGAAGGGACGCAGGTCGCCAAGGACTTCGCCGCGCAGCGAGGCCTGCTCGTGGTGGGCGAGTGGGGCGTACTGTTCGATGCGGCCTGCTGGCTCTGCGGCATACAAGACCTGATTCTGATGAGCGTGATGCAACCGCAGTTCGTGCGCGACCTGCTGGCCATCATCCACGAATGGAACCGGCTCCGCATGGCGGTTGTCCTGGAGGGGGGCGTGGACCTGCTGATCAGGCGCGCCTGGTACGAAACGGTGGACTTCCTCTCCCCACCCGTCTACCGGGACCTCATCTTGCCCCTGCTCAAGGAGGACGTGACTCAGGCGCACGAGGCCGGCGCCAAGCTGGCGCTGATCACCACCACCGCCTACACGCCGCTGCTGGACATGTACCTGGAGTCCGGCATTGACGTGCTGATCGGGCTGGACCCCGTGGAGGATCGCCGGGCCGACTTCGCCCTGACCAAGCAGAAATTGGGCGGCCGTGTCTGCCTCTGGGGCGGGGTGAACGGCTTCGTAACCGTCGAGCGAGGCTCACAGGAGGAGGTGCGCGAGGCCGTCCGGGCTGCGCTGCACCAACTGGCGCCCGGCGGCGGCTTCATACTCTCCCCGGTGGACAACGTGCGGGAGGACACCGAACAGGCCTCGGCCAACGTGTCGGCCTTCATAGACCAGTGGCGGGCGCAGCGCTTGCGGCCGGAAATACAACGACCTTAACAGGATGGACAGGATACGCAGGATAAACGGGGGCCGTGGTGGGGCACGCCCGCAGGTGCATCCAAACGGTGGCGTGTCTTGGTCGCCATCGAACTCAGGGAGAGGAGAGGAACGTGGATCTGACCGCCGTCGTGAAGTCGAACATGCAGGCACTTCGGGAGAACGCCTACCCCGGCCGCGGAATCGTCATCGGGATGACGCCGGACTCGCGGCACTACGTGCAGGTCTACTGGATTATGGGGCGGAGCGAGAACAGCCGCAACCGCGTCTTCGTGCGGGAGGGCGACCTGGTGCGGAACGCCCCCTACGACGAGTCGAAGGTCAAGGACCCCTCCCTCATCATCTACAACGCCGTGCGGTCGGTCAGCCGATGCCACATCGTCTCGAACGGCGATCAGACCGACACGCTGTTCGACGCGCTCCAGACCGGCGGCACGTTCGAGAGCGCCCTCTCGACCAGGTCGTGCGAACCGGACGCGCCCAATTACACGGCGCGCGTCTCCGGGTTGGTGAACTTGGAGGACCAGGTGCACGCCTACAAGCTGTCCGTCATCAAATCGGTGGACAACGATCCCGACCTCTGCGTTCGGCACTTCTTCGATTACGCGCGCGCCGTCCCGGGCCTCGGGCACTGCATACACACCTACGCCGGCGACGGCTCCCCCCTGCCCTGCTTCGAAGGGGAACCTTACGCGGTGGAGCTTGCGGACGACATCGGCGCGCTGGCCGGGCGCTACTGGGACATCCTGAACCAGGACAACAAGATATCGCTGCTGGTCAAGTTCATGGACCCGGAAACCGGCGCGACGGACATCGAGATCATCAACAAGCACGCCGGACAGTAAAGACTCCTCTCACCACGAAGACACCCTCCTTCGCCAGGCTACGGCGGGCAAGCTGAGGTCACGGAGGAAGACAAGCAGAGGAATGACCACGACGGCACGACGGACGCGAGGAGAAACCTGCCTCTCTTAGTTGTGAACGCGCTGATGGACGAACAGGGCGAAGCCAAGTTCCACCAAGTTGCTTTCGATGCGCTGCCCCAGGGAGAGGCAACGCTTCTGGGAGTACTGCATCAGTTCACGGCCGAGCGGATGCAGGCCGCCGAGCGCTGCCGGGCACGAGCCGTGCAGGCCCTCCAGGCCGCTGCGACGGCGGAGCCCGACCTGCACGCTTTCCTTCGGGAATGCTGGGAGGCACTGGACGGACTCGCGCGCGAAGTGAACGTCTGCATGTATCACGCGTTCCCTGGCGCCGGCCTCTTCCCGCCGACGGAGATGACGCGGCAGTGCACCTTCTACGTGGTCCGCAAGAAGCTCTACGAGAGCCCGCAGACCTCCGAGCATCCCGTCAGCCGGCTGCTCTGGGAAAGGACGCGCGAGGCGCCCGACGAAGCGTACGGAAGGCTCAGCTTCCTCTACAACCTGAGCCTTTTCTTCCCCCTCCCGATCCCTGACGGCAAGGGCCTGCCGGGGACATCCGACCTGCCGGAGTCCGTCCGAGGGATCGTCAAGGGCGCCCAGATAGAGAGGTGCGACCTCGCCGAGGGAACTCAAGCCATAGTGGACTGGCTCACGGACTTCACTGACGAATGCTACCGCCGGCTCGCGGGCACACTGGTAGCCGACGGCTGCTAAGGGGCCGATTCCACCACGGAGTTACCATGTAGAAAGGAAGTGGCCAGTTGCCTCCGGACGGGGTTTGGTGGTAAAGGAAAGACCATTTGTTTGTTCGATCGTTTCCTTTGACCACCTCCCGAAAGGAGGACTGGCC